>JAUWZT010000199.1 GCA_030615145.1 Promethearchaeota archaeon
GAAATTCCCTGCTCAGTATCCTAAGCGCCCTCCTTTCGTAAGATTGCATACTCCAATTTGGCATCCAAATTTTTGGGCAAAACCAAGTGAATACAAAGGACAGAGAAATATTTGTTTAGCTTTAGTAGATCCTTCTTTAACGGGTAAAAAAGGAGGATGGAGTCCTTCAAAAACAGCAAATACTGTTGTTCAAGCAATAATTGCCATGTTAAACACCCGTGGTAAGTATGTTAATCCCACTGATGTTTTTAATAAGAAAGCTGCAATAGAAATGATGAAAAATCCGAAACTTTTTGACAAAAAAGTAAAGAATCTTGTAAAGAAATATGCAAAAGATAAATGGTGAATTTATAATGAATATTGATGATAATGCACTCAGAGAGGCAATAAAACAGAAAATTAAGGAAAAAATTAAAAAGGAATTACTTGAAGAAGTATATACCGAATTACAACTAGAAGAATTACAAGAAGAATTAACCACTGAACTTATTAAAGCAAGGCCTTTAGAACATTCAAAAGAATTCAAAGCAAAACTTGAACCCATCCCTATGGAACCAGTTAAAACTGTAGCTAGCAATGACAGAATTAAAGCTAAAATAGTTATCACTACAAAAGCCATTCTTAAGATAGCTAGCCATTCTTTAAAATATGCTCATTCAAAAATACCTAGAGATCATTGGGTGGAAGTAATAGGTTTAATCGCAGGGAAATTTGATAGTGCTAATGGAATCCTACATCTGGAAGATGCTTATCCAATGGGACATGGGACGGCGGTCTATGCAGAAATAAAAGATTATAAAAATTATGTTAGAGCCTACAAAGATATTAAAAAAGATAATCTGTTTATTTGTGGATGGTATCATTCTCATCCTTCTTATGGATGTTTTATGTCACGAGAAGACTTAGGGACTCAAGCAAGATATCAAAAATTATGGGATAAAGCTATTGCGCTTGTTATTGATCCATATCTGATTAACGGGAAAACTTTAGGTTTTGAAATTTATCGTGCTAATTTTAAAACAAAAAAATGGTTTTCAATTCCATTTGATATTAAGGGGCATTTAGATGCGAGAATGTTACCAGAAATTTTAGAATTTATGAATCCTATTATTGAAGGGAAACCAGTTTATTTAGAATATGATGAAGAATAATGAATAGTTTTTAAGGTGAAAATTAAACTATGGTAAAAAAAAAAGTGTTAAGGATAATATTTGTTCTTAGCTTAATTGGGGGGATTATTCATGGTTTAATATCTTATTCTTTAACGATTTTTTTTACGTGGTTATTCATCGGATTATGGATCGCATTTTCAATAAGGATTTTTGAAAATATCAAGCACCATCGTGAGTTTAATTCACCACACAATACTGCATTTTTTGTGGTTCTCCCATTATTTATCGGGATTTTTTACTCCATATGGGGTTCTTTTACTGGTCTATTGGGAGAGAGTCTTATCAGTGGCGTATATTTTAGTTTTTGGAGTCTAATTTTTGCTTTTCCATATGTAATGTATGGTTTATATTCTTTGTATCTTTGTTTTAAGAAATATAATGTAATCCATTTTGGAAAAAAATCAGTAAAAGCAAGGACGTTGGGATATATTCTATCATTCTCAGTTCTTATTTTTATTATTGCCTACTGGATAACTTTATATAATTATAATGAATTTTCTCCATTAGACTTAAATCTCCTATTACTTTTCATAGCTATAGTTTTAATATTAATTGTTTTTGGATTTACTAGTACTGGTCCATCAATACCAACATTAACTCGGAATTACATTGCTGAACGTACTAGAAGGATCAATAATTTGACCACACCTTCAACTCAGAGACAAAGAACACGCACAACACGTACAACTAATACGTCTCCATCAACTAGAACTACTACACGTACAACAAGATCTAGAACTCAATCGTCAAGAACAACTCCTACATCACATAGACAAACGGCAAGGACTAGAACAACAAATACTACACGTACTACTCGTGTTAAACCAACTTCAAAAGTTCGTGATCTAAATAAATATAAACCAAGAGCATCATATCTTACAGTAGATGATTTCAAATGTATCTTTTGTTTTAACTTACCAAAACTTCCTGGAGACAGAGGTAGAGGAATAGTTGTATGTCCAAATTGCAGATATCCCGCACATGCTGATGAATTTAAAGATTGGATGCGAACTTCAAACCTCTGCTCACGTTGTAGTGCTGTTATACCATCAGGCTTTAGGCGTAATCCTAGAATTATATCTGTAAAAAATTATTTAATTGTCTATAGACATTTTTTGAAGAAGAAAAGATAGGCAAATAAAAATTATTACGACTTCAATGCCAGTAATAATCAATTTTAAAATTATTGAATATTTAAATGTTTTTTTAATTCTCCAATAGTGGTCTTTAATTCTGAATACACATTATGGGGGTGAATTGATTCAAAACTTTCAATTTTAAAAGTAATTTTGAAATCATTCTCTAAATTGGGAAAGTCTCTTAAAATAAAGTTTTTTGCCATTTCTCTTACTACATCTTCAGAAAATAGCGGTTTTAAATGAGCAATTCTGACAAGTTTGGCTTCTTCAGGTCTTTTCAGAACAGACTGTATTTTTCCACTCATCGATTCTTCAATAATATCAATGATATCTAACACATCTATCTTATTGCTATTTAAATCTTTTATTTGAACAATTATAGTCCCAATTGAACGTTGATTATGAGAGCTAAAAGGTAGGATATTAAGAAGCTTTTTAACCACATCATCAGAAAGGTTAATATCTTGCCTATTTTTAATAATTTCCTCAGCGTATTCTTGGCTCATTTCCTTAGCACAGGGGCAAACCGTCATACCAACAGCACTGGCTCCAATGTAATAACTAAAATCGACTTTTTCTTGCTCTATCTTCTTTGCTTTTACAAATGAGCTAATCTCATACGCTTTCTGGATGGTTCTCTGTTGGTCGTCTTTAACTTGTACAATTATTTTTCCTTCTAATTTTACATGAATCTTTTCGGTATATGGATGCCGTTCTAACAATTTTCTAGCAATCCTGTCTCCGACTAATTCAACCGATGGAGTGGGTTTAAAAATTACTTCATTTATAATTTCTTCAATAGTTTCTGAGGTTCGCGACATATGTATGCCACGCTGTTTAGCTGGTAAAGAGATTAAGGCAGATATTTTGGGGTAAAAAGAAAACCGTTTATTTTCTTGAATAATCTCAACTTTTTTTTCAACCCCAACGATTCCAACTTGATCTATTGGAATATCAACTATAGAACCAGAACCTTGTAAATCTTTCTTAAACTGATGAATAAATTAACACCAATTTTTTTACTCGTTATTTATATGAGTTACCAATTTTTATAATTTTTATAATATATTTTCTATTATATTATTTCTTGAAATAGGAACAAATAAAATTTGAAATACAAATGCCTAAAACTTCAATATTTAGTAAGTATGGTCTAATTGGAGACGATTTAAAGCTAAAAAAAAATATTTCAATAGATGTAGATAAAGACGGAAAGATTATTACAATTTCTTGCGATAATATTACGAATAACATTGATATCTCGGAGAAAGGACGAAATATTTTATTAATTCCAGGCCTAATTAATTCCCATATTCATATTGGCGATAGTTTTGCGAAAGAGGAGGGATTTAACAAAGATTTAATCGATGTTGTCGCTCCTCCAAATGGATTAAAGCATAAATTGTTAAGCACAATCTCAAAGGAAACCAAAATTGAAGGAATAAAAAAAGCAGTTTTAGAAATGCTAGCAAATGGCATAACATTCTTTGTGGACTTTCGAGAAAACGGGTTAGAAGGTATTGATCTTTTAAAAGAAACTTTAAAGAATTCTCCTATTAATAAACTCATTTTAGGAAGGGATAATAATTTAGTTGATGTGGAAACTGTGTTTAAAAATGCAGATGGCTTAGGATTTGCTAGTTATAAACATCTTTCTCCTAAAAGCAAAGAAAAATTAAGTAGTTTAAAAAAAGAATTTTTAAAAAAAATTATAGCATGCCACGACGCTGAACTCTCGAGAAACGAGCCACTTTTTAATGAAATAATAAAAGATGATTTAATCGATGTAATTATACATGGTACTCATTATACAAGAGAAGATTTAGAGAGAATAAAGGGTAGAAATATTTCTCTAGTTTTATGTCCTCGATGTAACGGTTATTTTGGAGTTGGATTTCCACCAATTAACAAAATTAATAGTTTAAAAATCCCTGTAAGTTTAGGGACTGATAATGTAATGGCAAATACGATTGATTTGTTCGAAGAAATGCGTTATCTATATAGAATTTCTCGTGTTTTATCAACTGATAAAAGTAATAATAATCTTTCTTCAAAGGATTTGTTGAAAATGGTAAGCGTTAATGCTGCTAAAAATTTTGGGTTAGAAAAAGAATTTGGGTCAATTTCAGAGGGGAAATACGCTGATTTTTTTTTACTAAATTTATCTGACCCGAACTATTATTCATATAAGATTGATCATAAAAACATTTATCCGATTATTGTCCAAAGAACAAAGTCTGAAAATATCAGAAAAACATATATTAAAGGCGAGGTAGTATTTGAAAGGAAATAAGCATCCTTATGTAATTTTGAGCGCCGCTATGACAATTGACGGTAAAATCGCATCGAAGTTAGGAGACCCAGAAATTTCTGACGAAGAAGACTGGAAAGCTGTCCATAAACTAAGAACAGAGGTAGATGCAATTATGGTTGGTAAAGGGACGATTTTAAAAGATAATCCAAAGCTTCATATTAAATATTATGATCATAACGGATATTATCGAATTGTGTTAGATAGTACTCTTTCGATACCAATTGATTCAAACGTGATAAAATATAAACCAGAAGTTTACCCCACGATCATATGTATAACTGAAAATGTTCCTTTGGAGAAAATAAAAGATTTCGAATTAAAAAACATTAAGATTATAAAATCAGGTAAAGGGAGCAGAGTTAATGTAGTTAAACTAATGTCAATTTTATATCAAAATGGAATAAAAAAGATTCTACTAGAGGGAGGTGGCAATTTGAATTGGAGTTTTATTAAAGATAATTTAGTAGACGAAATAAGGCTAACAATTGCCCCTTGGATCGTTGGCGGTAAAGATGCTATTAGCCTAGTAGAGGGAGAGGGCTTTTCAAAAATGCTTGAAAGCCCTAAATTTATCTTATCTGATGTGGATCATAGAAATAATTACGTAATTCTAAAATATAAAAAAGGAAAATGACGGAAGATATAAAAAAAGTAAAAGAATTAAAATCTTTATCAATCAGAAAGTTAAAAGAAAAAGTTAATGAAATAAAAAATGAGTTAGATAAAGAAGAGCAAAAAATTATAACATATTCTAAGAATTTCACCCTTTCCCTTTCTAATTATTGTCAAAATCAATGCGGATATTGTTTTTATAATTATAGGATCGCTAAAGAAACAGGGGAAAAAAATGTTGTGTTAATTGAAGATGAAAAAATCGATTTGATAATTCAAAATGCGGCGCAATATGGATGTAAGGAAGCTTTATTAATGTCAGGTGAATTTCCAGATAGTTTTCAGATAGTTCAGAAAGATTAGAAAAAAGAAATTTTGGCGATTTCTTACAATTTGTTAAGAATTTAAGCACAAATCTATTAAACATGAATTTTCTACCTCATACCAACATTGGCTTGCTTACATTTGAGCAATTAAAAAGTTTAAAGGAATATAACGCTAGTATGGGTTTAATGTTAGAGAGTACTTGCAAAAATCTTTTTAAAAGAGGTGGAGTTCACGAAAACTCGCCTGGTAAAATACCTGAAAATCGTATCGAACACATTGAAAATGCAGGAAAGTTAAAAATTCCCTTCACTACTGGTTTATTATTAGGAATTGGAGAGAGTTTTGAAGATAGGATAAAAGATCTGTTTTTAATTAAGGAAATCAATCTTCAATATGGTCATATACAAGAGGTTATCATACAAAACTTTATAGAGAAAAAGGGCATACGATATAATCCAAGAACCCCCATAACTATTGAAGACACCCTCAAAACTGCTGGAATCGCAAAACTAATATTTGAAAATGAGATTGCCATTCAAGTACCGCCCAATTTAATCCATAATTACGAAAAAGAAGCCATAGAAATGGGTATTGATGATTTTGGTGGAATCTCCCCTTTTACCTTAGATTATATCAACCCAGAGCATCCTTGGCCTAAAATTGATTATTTAAAAAAGATTTGCGACCAAGATGGATATAATCTTAAAGAAAGACTCCCAATTTATAAAAAATTTATTAATAAAATAGGATTCTGTTCAGAAAATATTAAAAAAAACATAGATAATATTAATCTAAATGCCTCAGATATATAATCACATCGAACCAGAAATAAAAAGAATTCTTAAAAAAGCAGAGGATTCAGAGGAAATAACCTCAGAAGA
>JAUWZT010000138.1 GCA_030615145.1 Promethearchaeota archaeon
TTCTAATTTGCCCTTCGAATCCGATAGTGTCAATAGGAACTATATTAGGTGTAGAGGGAATTAGAGAATCATTAAAAAATGTTAAGCAAAAGGTAATAGCAATTAGCCCCATTATAGAAGGAGCAACGGTACAGGGTCCCGCGGACAAATTAATGAAATGTTTTGGAATAGATGTTTCTTGCGTTGGCGTAGCAAAACATTATCGTGAGATTATTGGTCATTTTATCATTGATAAAAAGGATTGTAAATTAAAATCGGAAATAGAGAAATTGGATATACATACTTATTGTTTTGATACCATGATGGTAACCTTAGAAAAAAAGAAAGAATTAGCTCAGTTTGTAATAGATATTAGAACATAGAAATTTGTCTTAAGTACTTTGTATTGGCGCTTCCTCAATTTCAACTTCTTTTTCCTCTTCAACTTCCTCTTTTTTAACATAATCACCTACAGAAGCCAAAATTTCTTTAATTCGTCCTTCTTGTTGAAGTCGAATAATTAGATTCCTATGCTTTATAGAAGAAATTACTTTTGAGATTACAGGGAATATTAACATTAACGGAACTAATAAAATTATTATGGTTTCTGGAGAATACATAACAACACTCTCAACGATAGCGGGAGGTAAATGAAAAATTTGTTCCATGAACCATCTTGGATGAATGATAATAAAACTAATAATTACTAATAGCCCAACTCTGAAAACAAAATTAATGATTGTTGAAACCACTAGACTTTGTGGTTTAGGTGCCGAAGATTTGGCCGTTAAAGTATCACGGGCTTCAAAATCTTCTTGGAAAAGTCGGTGTATATATCTTCCAAGCCTTCTGGTGTTTGATGCAGCGGTTATTAACTTTTTTTCTTCTACTTCTAATTTTTTTTTTTCAATAATTTCCTTTACATATGAAAATCTTTCTCCAGTTTTCGCAAAAAAACCGCTAATACCCATTATTGTTTTATCTTCAATCATTAACTCTTCTCTTCTTTTTTTAGCTTCTTCTTTTATTTTATCGACATTTGCAGTTATATAATGTGATTCGCTTTGTAATATAGTCAATTGCGCCTCTAATCGATGGCTTCTTTCTAAAGACGGTTTAGTAACAGTATATGTATAATTTATTTGAAAAGCCATTTCTAAATAAATATACGATGTTATAGCAAGAAGTATAACTGGACTTACAAAAAATAGAAATGCATTATCAATAGGTATCTCCACTAGAGAAATATCAAGAGGATACGGCAATTCTTCCAAATATTGAATGTTCATATTAAATAAATCTAGCATATCCTTAAATCCAAACACCATAAGAGGAATTACTAACATAAGAACTATAGAACCAACGACTATAAGATCATTCTTTGGGTTTGTTTCAAGAAAAGCTTTAATTGCGTAAATTATTGAGATTATAATTAAGATTTGAAATGCTATTAAATAAATATTCTCATTAAAAACAGCGAGTTCTTGCCCGAGTAAATCAGGAATTTCACCAATGTCTGGAGTTATCCCATTAGGGAATGTAAACCAAAGACTTAATAGACCTCGAAAAAAGTGCTCTAATAATGTAATCATTTGTGGTTGTACTGCTAAAAAAATTAAGGATGAGATAAGAACGCTAAAAATAGCAACGCCGTACGCTGCTGCAAAAATAAGATAAGAAACCATATTTTTTAAACTAATAAAAAATGAGGTTAATACAAGTTCTCCACTTGAAGTTGTAACAACTTCGTCAAAATGAAATATTGAGAAAAAAATAGTTAGAATCCATACAAAAATTAACGCGTTAACAATTTTTAAAATTAAAATGTAATATCTTGTCATTTTTTAATACGCACTCCCTTTTTTCTTCGCTTCCATATAAGTACCTAAAACTTGACTCATCATATCATCTGGACCAACAGTTATAATATTAACTCCTAAATGTCTTACCTCTTGTTTAAATTTTAGGATATGCTCCATCATTTCCTCACTGATTGCTTCAGCAAGAGCTTTATCTGTTGACGACAAATCAATTTCATGAATTTCAAACCAGGGACTAAAAGGATTGATAATTATAATTGTATGATTAAATGGAGCCAATTTTCGAATTGCATGTCCTATTTCTTTAACATCTGCTTCTAAATCTGAAATAACAAATATTAAACTACGTTTTTGGAACCGTCTGTTAAAAAAATCCATTGCTTCAACCATTCTTAACTTTCCTTGTGGTTTGACTCTTGCAACAAAATCTAATACTTGATAGAATTGATCATCTCCACTCCTGGGTTTTAAGAATTGGAGATTTTTCTTATCTGAAAAAGTAAATACGCCCACATTATCTTTTCGAGTTAAAGCTACTTTAGTTAACAGCATACAAGCTCTGATTGCGTATTCGAATTTTGTGTTTTCTATTGCACCACCTGCCATAGAACTCGATGAATCTACCAATATCATGATCGTTACATCTCTTTCACTTTCAAATTCCCTTACTATTAACTTCTGGGTTCGAGCACTCGCTTTCCAATCAATGAGTCTAAATTGATCTCCAAATACATACTTTCTCATTCCATAAAATTCTGAGCCAAGCCCCTTCTGTTTTGATCTTTGTAGCCCATAATTTAAAGTTAAAGAGCGTTTAGAACCTAAAATTTCTATTCTTTTTATATCTTCGTAAGGCGGATAAACCAGAATATCTGAAACACTGTCAGGCACAATTCTTTCCACCGAATTAAACCCTAATCTATCTTTAACCGTTACAGATAGTGGACCTATAGGGTATTCACCCCTCACTTTTGGTTCCAGCACATAACTAAATTTTATTACTTTTTTTGGTCCTATTCTTGTAGAAATAAAATTTTCACCCAATACTAATCTAAAAAGTTGAGGGTCGTAATAATCCCTTATTTCCAGAAAATCAAAACCTTTATTGCTAGTATTCTCAATTACAACTTTTATATGAACAAAATCGTCTTTGAATACTTTCTCTTTTTCAAGTTCTCTATGTACCCGCAACTCTTCTATGTTCATTTGGTAATAGAAAAGGGGTAAGCTTACAACGGTACTAAATAGCAAAAGTATAGCGAAATAAATCAAAAAATAATTCTCAAATGCAAATCCAGCTGTTAGAAAAAAAACTGAAAATAGAATTAAAGTCCTTCCTTTTCCTCCTAACATTTTATCCCTCTATTCTTAAATTATTTTGATTTTATTCCAATGTTTTTAGAAAAAAAAATTAAATAGGTATTGATATATCTTCAACAATGTTCTTTAACACAGATTTAACATCTAGACCTTCTAATTCAGCTTCAGGCTTTAATAAAATTCGGTGATTCATAGCGGGCATAATTAGTGAGCGCACATCGTCTGGAGTTACATATACTCTTCCTAAAATTGCTGCTCTTGCTTTTGCACATTTCATTAATACAAGCGATGCACGTGGTCCGCATCCAAGAGCTATCTGAGGATGATTCCGAGTTTTCAATACAATGTCTCTAATATATTTTAAGATTCTATCATCTATGTAAACCATATTCATTAGTTTCTGAGCAGCAAGTATTTCTTCTCCGCTTGTTATTGCCGCTACTGAAGGAGACTCTCCAGAAATTTGTCTTCTCATTATATCTACTTCTTCTTCTTGACTAGGATAATCCAACCAGACTTTCATGATAAAACGGTCTAGTTGTGCCTCTGGTAGAGGATATGTACCTTCCATTTCCACCGGATTTTCAGTAGCAACTACCATAAAGGGTTTATCAAGCGGAAGTGTTTCTCCTTCTATGGTAATTTGTCTTTCGGCCATAGCTTCGAGTAGAGCTGCTTGTGTTTTAGGGGCGCTTCGATTAATTTCATCTGCTAAAACTATATTTGCAAAAAGGGGCCCTTTTTGAAGTACAAAGGCTCCTTCGTTCTGATCAAATATTTTTGTCCCGGTTATATCTGATGGTAAGAGATCAGGCGTAAATTGTACCCTTCGAAACGAGATTCCAAGCGTTTTTGCAAAAGTTTTTGCCATTACCGTCTTTCCCAATCCGGGAACTCCTTCAAGGAGAACATGACCATTCACTAGCAAAGCAATGAAGAGTTGTTGTAAAATTTCACCGTATCCAACAATGACTCTGCTTACTTCTGAAAGAACCTCTTGGGCAATTTCTCTAATAGGTTCTACATTTAATTCTTCTCTTTCGTAATATTTAGCTTTATTTGGGGCTTCCATTATTTATCACATCCCTTCTTTTTATATTTTTAATTGATTTTTAATATTTTATTTTTATTTTTAATTTAAATTAATTACCTTGAATTATTCTTTATATGTTATTAACCACCCATTCCATTTCAAAAAATAAGGTTTCGAAATCTTGTTCATTTTTTACTTTGCTTCTTCCTTCTTTAATTGCTGTAATTCTATCCATAAATTTAGTAATCCTTCTAATCTTAAGTTTTGTTATTTTTGGGTCTTTCGCAATTACCATTACCATTACATTTTGAGTGGTAATTTTACGACCGCCTAGAAGGGCATTTAATTTTCGTTCTAATCTCCTAAAGAGTAGCGTCAAAGCTTTACCATATCTGCTTTTTTCTCTATACCACTCAATTTTTTCAGCAAAAAAGGACGAAGTTCTAAATCGTTCTCTTTCTTCTTGAGTTTCTTGTTCTTTTGCCTTCTTTTTTTCCTTCTTTTCGTCTTTTTTAGGCAAATACCTCTTCAATGAATATATCGCTAATAGCGGATAAATCCACGCTGTAATTGGATTCGTGCTCAAATGAACAATATATTGAGTAATAAACCCAAAAATTCCTGCTGAAGTTAAATCTCTTGAATATTCTGGTCGTATGTGAGCTTCATCGAAAACTACAACCCAATCTTCCTTCGATTCGCCATACGTTAACCAATCTATAATATTTATACCAAACTGGGAATTATCATATCTAGGGTCATTAATCAATTCGTTATTAAATAAGCTAGCATCAGCCGATAAGAAAATTCTTGAATTTCCAGAATCTTTAGAGGTAAATACCACTTGTGAATAACCACCAAGTGGCCATTTAGTAGGAAATCCAGGGAGCATTCCTGCCACTATACTTAAATCAATATTATCATCTTCAAAATTATACATATGGTCGTTATTTTTGTCAATATATCCATATTCAGAACTAGAACCAATTATATTCCATCCAAAATAGGAAATAAACGGCCCTCCAACAATACAAGATGCTTGAGATAGAATAACACTGCTAATCCCAACAGTAGTAGGATGGGGTGAGAATGACACTATTTCGGGAAAATCGGGACGAGTATCATATGAGCCGTTATCACGTAATATACCGTTAGGAAATATCGTAACGGGTATGGACCCTTGAAGATCGGGATCTATTCCACTTGCAATAAAAATTTCCCATAAGAGCGTGCTCGTGCTTCCATGGTCGTGACATATAAACAACGAATTTTTTCTATCACTATCAAAAAAATCAATGAAATATGGTATCTCAAATACCGGATCATAAAATTGATTAGGGCCTAATAAAATCAACAAAATAGATTTATTTAGTCTTTGTGTGGCGCTCAAGCTGGATTGAATAGTCATTACATCATAACCTTCAAGTTCAATAGTGCGTTTAAAATCGGTTGCACCATTCCAATTACTATTATAAACAGAAAAATTTTGGTCATTTTTCCCCGAATCGATTATTGAGCCAAATAAAGGTATAAATGTAAAGATAAAAATCACTAAAAACAAAGCCTCCTTATACGCAGCCCCCGTTTTCACTTTTTTACGAGATTGTATTTCTCTTGATTTTTGAATAGTTGTATTTCTAATAAAAATTACAAGGCCAAATCCTAAAAATACCGCTCCAATGTAACAAACAAGGGGGATGTAACTCATAAAAAATGGGAGAGCTTCGCCCATGTTATACAAGGGATAAAATTCAATGAAATTAGTAATAAAAATACCATAGACTATGAGAAAAACCGTGAAAAACGCTATGATTATGCCCTTTGAAAAAGTAACATTACTTCCTGATGATTTTCCAACACTCGACATTTTAATATCTATAATGGGTATTTTTTTACTTAATTTGATATATAGTTGTTGTTTTTTACTAAAAACTTATAGTCGGCAAAGTTTTTCCTGTTAAATCGTTGTATAAATTTGAAAATAGCTGAACTGTAAAACTTAGCTCTTTATTTGTTGGTTCTACCCCTCCATATATAATATCCTCGATTTTTTTAATAAAAGGGTATATGGATTCTGGCTTTTGATCTAACTCGGTAACACATCTAATCGCATATTCTCGTATTGTTTGGTGAGCTAATCGTGGTTTTTTGAATTTTATTGTTGTTATGTCGTTGTAAATAAGGTAGATATATGCTATTGCTTCTTTTGCCCTATTAGTATCAACTAGTACTTTTACATTCTCAAATTTTTGCTTGATATCTACTTCAGGTTCTTTTTCTTTTTTTGATTTTTTCTTTTTTGCCATATTCTTTACCAATTTGTGTAATTTTTAAATTGTTTAATTTTTAATTTTTTTTGACTTTAAATTTATTTCTACTTTTTTTTTATTATTTTATAGTTTTTACTTCCATTTATTAAAAATTTAATACAAAATTATAGCCTGTTAATTCGAAATAAATAGGGGAAAATAAATTAATTGTGTTATAAAATTCTTTATCTGTAATTTGAAACGGTTTAGCATAAATAATTTCCTCAACTTTTTGTATAAAGGGATAAATTGTGGTTGGAGATAACTTTAAATTTTTAACAGAAATTATAGCAAAATCTCTTATAGTTTCATTATCACTTCGGGTTCTTCCAAACTTAGCATTTATTAAATCCATATAAATTGCGTTAAAAAGGTAGGATAATGATTCTTCTAATCTTCCTGTATCCTTAAGAATTTTCAGATTAATTATTTTACTTTCAAGAGGTAAATCTACAACTTTAGAGAGTTTATCTTGTTTCTTATAGTAATAAATACCATATCCAATTAATCCACCAATAACTGCAATTAAAATCGGGATGAAAACCATAAAAAAATCTAAAAAGGGAACGGGTGTTGGGTCAGGTGTAGGAAGGGGAGTAATAACTGCAGTTATATTGATATAAGTTTCACTATAAAGAACTAAACCTGCTGTATTCATTAAATCAATTATTATAGATTTATATCCTATTCCACTTTGAACTGTGAAATTATATGTAAATTCTCCATTAATATCTGTAGTCATAGTACTAATATAGTTTCCGTCATAAAAAATCCTAATAGTTCTATCAAATATTTTGAAGCTGCTATTTGATTTTGAAACGAGTTGTCCCGAAATAGTGATTTGATCTCCCATTGTTGCATTAGCAATAGTATTCCAAATACATGTTATATTCCTAAAAAGTTTTATTTGTGATATCGCTTTTTTGGTATAATTAATATAAGGAAAATTACCAGAATAGCTTAAATTTAAATTTATTGCATTAGAAAAGGCATCAGTTGGAATTAGCAATCCTTCAATAAATGAACCATCAATTGAACTTGTAAAAAAAGAATTAATCGGCCATATATTTGAATCGTTATACCATTGATAATTAATTTGAGCATTAGGAATACCGTTACCAGCATCATCCCTTAAGTATCCATCCACACTAAAAGCTTCTCCAGGAATGTAAGGAGAATCTAAGTAATTCACATCAAAAAATGATGTTGCACTAACATTAATATTAAAAAAATTATTTGAAATAATGTCATCCTCACCAAAATCGTCAGTCGTTACTACCTCAATTTTATGACTTGTATAGATATCTAAGGTGTAAGGAATTTGATAATTAATTTGAAATTCTCCAAATGAATTTGATATTGCTGTGAAATTGTTATCTAAAATACCATCAACAACAATTGAAACATTAATATTTGAAATGTTGTTATATGGAGGAGGTGGTGGAATTGGTTCATAAATTTTACCTTGAATAGGAATGATGGAATTATGGTAATGACGAGTGTTATTTATCTCATAATTTGTTAAGTTTATTACTCCTATTAAAGAGGATTTTTTAGGATAATTATCATCATAAATAGTTGATTGTTCTACATTACTCTTTCTATTTATAATAGTGAATCCTGTGAAGGTTGCAGAGATTAAAACAATAAAATAAATTATAATTGAAATAACTTTCAAACTCTTCTCTATTTTTTGCATAATTAACATTTATTCTTATTCTTTTATAACCATAATCCCTTTTTTAATATTATAGATATTGTTCTTCGGATTGTTCTACATAATTAATGCCATTAACGATTGGATCAAAATACACCCATATTTCAGAATCAACTCTATTTGTGGGCCAATTTTCGATAGGATCTATATAAAGTGATACATTAAATCCCCCATATTGATCTGTGAACACAGTATCATTGTAAGATACTATACTTCCATCTAATCTTTTTACAGTTAAATTTACAATCATCCCTGCTAAGGCTGTTCCATTGTCCCATGTTAAATTTCCAATTACATAGAGAGTATCAAGATTAACCCAATTATCAGGATAAGAACTTTCATATTGTGTATAATAAGTATCTTGAATAATTACTACTCCAGCAGTAATGTTCAATGGTATTGGTAAACTACTATTATGGACCATAAAATCATTCATCCAGATACCCGGAGCGTCTATTCCCCCAGTAAAAGTAATATTGATGTAATATTCTCCTTGTGGACAAGAAATATCAATTGAATTAACAAATTCATAATAGCCATCATCATAAATTGTGAGAGTCTGAGATCCAATTAAATATATCGAAACATCATCATCTGTGCTATTAAACAATATTATATTAAGCCTTAATCCTCTTAAAAGTTCTCCACTTTCTTGAACTGTACCTGAAACTGTAAAGCTGGTACCTCCTCTTAAGACTGATTTCTTATTTGAATTGGCAAAAATATTTGCAGTTTCATTTATTATTACATAAGTCGTATTGATAGTATTGTATGTACGGTATTGAACTCTGAATTTATTTAGTCCAGCACGAAGTCTAGGATCATTACTTGAGATATTAAATTGTACGAATCCGTATGGTATTTCTGAATCAGTAAAATTATATTCTTGTAAAAGTATATCTGTAAAATCATTATAAAGTCTTACAACTTTATCTATTAATGGTATTGTGTGGAAGACCTGAACTTGAATATGAATTTCTTCTCCATATTCATATCGTTGGGGTGGATAAAAATCATCATAGAAGGGTACTGTCGGTTGCCCTTCTACAGCAAGACTTATATTAACATTTTCAGGATCAATAACTTTCAGTTGATTTAATAGAATCTTAGAAGTGCTTAAGTCAGATATAAAAAAGTTTTGTGGATAAGGATTATTCATTAAATGAAAATCACCATCGAAATCAAGTCTTAATGTATAATTACCAGCAGCAGTACTGGGTTGCACTCCCATATTAATAATATTAAATATTCCTGTAGTTTCAAAAAATGAAGGGTTTTCAGGATTTAAAAGATATGAATAATCTATCCCTCCTCTAAACATCTTTAAGAAAATCTCAGGATTATCTATAGGGACAATATTAAAAGGATCTATTAAACGACAATAAAGATCAAAATTTTCATTTAATCTGTCGATTTCACGTGGATCGGGTCCGGATATAATATCAAAATCGACAGTTTCATTCACTATGTAGTAAGAATAATTATATTTACTTCCCAGTTGTGCATATAACAATTGCGGACCAGGTTTTTTTGTATCTTGGATATTAGAAATAAATATTGATGCGTAACCATTTGAATCTGTATTATCAGAACCAAGAAAACTATTATTAGTATAATCATAAAATTCAATTAATTCACCAGAAAGCGGTGAACCATCAAC
>JAUWZT010000153.1 GCA_030615145.1 Promethearchaeota archaeon
AAGGTTTTCTATTGAAAAAAAAAATAAGATACTCGTTATTTATCCTTTACATTTTTATTTCAATTGGACTATTTTTTTTATTTCACTTCATATTATTTCAACCAAACTTGTTGGACACATTCAGTGATTGGAGTTTTTGGGTAGTTTTCTTTTTGTTTTTAATTACAATAGAAGAGTTTTATAGATTTTGTAAAAATGGTAAAAGGAGCGAAATGAGCGATTTTGTAGCGCTTTTATTTTTCTTTTTTCTAATTTTCTTCCTATCGAAAGACGTTTTGACTTCGATAATGGGTGCTTTTTCGATCTATTTATGGTTTGGAATATTTGAATTGAAAGATTACCCCGTTTTAAATAAGATTTTAATAATTTCTTTGGCAACTTATAACATTATTTTCATATCGGGAATAATTTCAAATGTAATAGGAGACCCAATAGTTGTTAACACGGCTTTTGCGTTTTCTTTTTGGATCATTCTTGGATTAGGTTTTATATTATTTGGTAGAAAATATATTATCATTTGGAGGTTTATGTCGCCCCAGTATTTAATTTTATTTCTGTATGTTATTGCGTGGTTAGCTATTGTTTTTATAAATCAATATACGCCTTTTAATTTCGTTTCACAGAAGGCTTTCCTTTTTAGCCCATTTTCCATTTGGGAACTCTTCATGAATGTTTATGTGATATTAATAGCAATAAATTGGGTTATTTACTTCCTTTCTGGACCTATTTTAGATTTTATGCTTGGTATAAAACCATTTGAGGATAAAAGGTTATTGGGTTTAATCAATGAAGTAAAATCAAACATTGGGATAAAAGGAAGGGTAAAAGTTGGTTTTGGAAAATATCCGATCCTAAATGCAATGGCATACGGTTCAATTTTTGATAAGAGAATCGCCCTTATTGCGGAGGATTACGAACAAGTGCCAGAAGATGAGGTCAAAGGAATTATTGCCCACGAGTTAGCCCATACTAAAGGAAAACATACTTTAATATTAACTTTTATAACAACAGGTGATTTAATCTTTAGGATGTTATTTGGCGTGCCTGCTACATATTACGATTATACGTTTGGAAATCCTCAACTCCCATTTATTTCGTTTATTCTCTTAAACTTATCAGTATATCTCATTTTGTTTATGTTTGTCAGAATCTTGGAAGGAAAAGCGGATCTAAAAACTAAAAAAATCGGCTATGCAAAAGAACTCGTAAAAGCGCTTTATAATTTAGAAAGTTTTTACGCCACAGGCCGGGAATTTGGCTTAAATACGATGCTTTTGTGCGATGAAAAAATCACAAAAAATAATGAAATTTTAAATTATTTAGACACAGCTGATTACATCAATAGATCAATAATTAAACCAAAAAGACTCTCGCTCGTTAGCAACATATTAAACTCCCATCCTCCCACTTATCATAGAATTGCAGCTATATTAGACGATAAGTTAAAACCAACAAAAGAAACGCTTTTACCGTTTATTTGTTTAAAAAAATCAAAACAAAAATACTACGCAAAAATATTTGAAAACGCGAGAAAAAAATTTAAAGTCATCGCTAACGAGAAGTTTAAAGAATACTTTCACATTGGAGATATTTCTTCTTTTATGAGAAATCTAAATAGAATAGAATTATACAAACTGGAACTCGAAAAGGATTATGTGTTTAAGAATAAAATTACAGATGAAATCGTTATAGGTAAATTAAAGGATGTTAAATTTAAAGACGATGTTTGCGATACTGACGAATATGTCGTCAATGACATCAAAAATGGTAACGAAATTCTTTTAAATTCTTCATTGTACACAAAATCTCGGGTTGATCTAAAAGATCAATATTTTTTAAGAAAAGAGGGAACTTTAAACCTAGTAGATATTGAATTGAACGAGGATAAAAAGAATGGCAAATATATTTTTTTAGATAATGAAGGTCGCAAGATTTTTAAAAACCTAAAAAAAAAAATACCCAATTCAATAGGCTTAATTAAAGAATTTAGCAATAACGATATTTTTTTCATAACAAAAGGAAAAATTAGAATAGTCAAATGCTTAAACGTTAACATCTCGAATAATTTAAAAGAGTCTGAATTATCATTTAACGAGATACCTCAAAGTGATGGCAACAAAACAATTCAATACAAAATAAAAGATTTGATCATTAAACCAAAAAATATTTATATACAAATCAGAAGAAATGAAATGTTTCGAAAATCTGAATTAAATGTAATTAATTGGTTGATAGAAAAACAACTCAGAACTTTCGTTTATCTTAAAAAACCAGTAAATAACCTTGAAATTGGCTATATCCAAGATGTTAAAATAAATATTGAAGATTCAAAAAAATCAAATAAAGGAAAGAATGAAAAAAGTAATTATATTTCTATTAAAAATATTTTCGGTGAAGATATTAAGATTCCATATAATTCATTGGAAGTATTGCTGTTCGAATATAATACTGCCATTATTCAAAAAAAATCAGAAACGAGCATGTTTAGCAAATTAGGATATATAATAGTAAGAAAATTTAAACCAGAAAAATTTTTTTACCTTACTAATAAAATTTAATTGATATGTTTAGCTTAACACCTTATAATGACAAGTAAAATTAGAAGTATCGTAGACCTTTTACGCGTACGACAGTATTATAAAAATTTTTTAATATTCGTTGGTGTGTTTTTTAGTAAAAGAATATTTGAAGTTACGCTTTATTTTCCTCTCATCTTAGGTTTTATTTTACTATGTTGCGCTTCTTCTTTTAACTACATTATAAACGACATACGAGATGTCGACCGCGATAAAAAACATCCCGAAAAACTGCAAAAAAAACCGCTTGCTTCTGGAGATTTGCCAGTGTATTTTGCCGTATTATTATTATTAATCATATCAGCATTTATGATCTTCTCCCTCGTATTTTTAATACCAAATATCAGTTTCATTTTTATGATAATTCTTATAATCTTAACAGGACAACTTTACAACCATTTTTTTAAAAATTACGCTTTTATTGACATTTCTGTCTTATCTACTGGTTACTTATGGAGGGCGTTATCTGGGGTCGTTATAATAAATGAATACATTTCCGCTTGGTTGTTTTTAGCAATTTTTGAAATAGCGATGTTTTTAAGCATAGCTAAAAGAAAGGGCGATCTAATGCTTCTTGGAAAAGACAAAGCTGTTGAGCATAAGAAAGTTTACGATCAATATTCTTTAAAATTACTAGATCAATTCCACATCATGATTGCCGGCTCTTTATTTATGACTTATTCTCTTTATCTGATATTAAAATTTAACCTTTTTGAGCCTACAATAAATTTACAAGAATATATGGCGATTTTTACCATCCCTATTTCATTGTATTTAATTATGCGATATATGTATTTGACATCTACTAAGCCTGAAATAGCGAGGAGAACCGAAAAAGCTTTTTTCGATAAAGGCATAATTCTCGCGGGTTTTTTCCTCTTTTTGATCCTTTTTTCCTCTTTTTATTACGATATATTAGTGGGGTTATTTAGCGGTTAAAGTAATAACAAGTACCTATTAACTCAATCATTTTAAATATAGCTATAGAAAACTGATTTCAAGTTACTAGGAAAAACCAAGACCATCGAGCAATCAAATTTAAAAAGAGTTAGTGAAAATTTTGTAAAAATTAATTTAATGTTCTTGCTCGAAGAAATATTTATACTAACAAGTAACAAAAAAAAAAGAAAAAACTTATAAGTTTCCAAATTCAAGTACTAACTTAACAACCTATTTAAAAAAAAATTAAAACAAATTATTAAGTGATTAAAATATGGAAATGGAAAAAAAAAATATCGCGATACTTATTCTAGCAATAGCTTTAGTAGCATCTGGCGTTGGAAACATCATCTTTATGCTTCCTCCGATAGAACCTGCTGCACCAGTAAGTAAATCATTTGTAGTAGGTACAGGTTCAGGCCCTTCAGACTTAGACCCAGTTCGCTCCTGGGATAGCGCATCAAACGATGTAATTGAACAGGTTTGCGAAGGACTTTATATGTATAATTTGTCCGATCCCGACCTTGGAATTGTACCAAGACTTGCTTCAGATTTCGGAACATGGGATGCCACTGGAACAAAATTAACAGTTCCATTACGAACAGGAGTGCTTTTCCACGATGGAACAAAATTCAATGCCAGTTCAGTAGTATGGACCTTTGAGAGAATTAACTATTTCATAAACGCTTCTGGTATGCCTTGGATTCTAAATGAAACAATTTCCCAGATTCATTCATTATACGAATTCCCAAATGGAACGACAATTTTAGATCCTGTTACCCCTGTTACTGTTAACAGTGAATACAGTATAACACTTAATTTAAGAGCGCCATACGCAGTCTTTGAGCCTTTAATCTGCTATGTTACCGCTTTTATGTTATCTCCTGCATCAACCCCTCAGTTCGAATATGTTGATACAGCCTATGGAAAAATTGTTGGAACAGGTCCTTTCGTTTACGACTATTATGTTGCTGATACAGAAGTTAAATTCCACAGATGGGATAGCTACTGGAGAACACTTGCTTTCTTCGAAGATGTAACTTTTGCCGTTATAGAAGACAGTACTACAAGGAACAACGCAATGCTAGGGCATACAATTGATTATTTACTTGGTTCAATGTCTTCGTTATTCCCTACCTATGACGCAGATGTATCGATTACTCATCGTTCTGGTGGACGAGCCATGAGCTATTATTATCTTGGTATGAATACTAAAAGAATT
The DNA here is from genome assembly GCA_030615145.1 of Promethearchaeota archaeon. Classification (GTDB taxonomy): domain Archaea; phylum Asgardarchaeota; class Lokiarchaeia; order Sigyniarchaeales; family SOKP01; genus SOKP01. The sequence continues at coordinate 4,738 of JAUWZT010000153.1, forward strand.
AATCAAACATGGAGACAAGCTATCTCTTACGCCATTAACTACACATACATTATCTCCGAATTACAAGACGATACAGTCTATAGATCAAATGGGCCATTAGCACCTGACTTCCCCGGTTATAATGCTAGTATTAAAGCGGCTACTTGGAATTTAGCAAAAGCTAGAACAATTGTCAAAAGCATGGGTTTTGCTGCTGCATTAACTGCTGATAACCTTACAACTGGAACTAATGCTGACGCTTGGAAAGCTTTAACCTTACAAACATGGAACTATTCCTATAACATAGGAAATGACTTTAGAGAAGACTTATACCCGGTATTAAAGAATAACCTTGAACTAATTGGAATTGAAGTTATAGACCAAGGAATGTCCTGGTCTGATTTCATTTATAGAGCTTACGGTTATATGGAACCTGGCGGATACGATTCGTTAATGCTTTATTGGATTGGATGGGGCCCTGATTATTTATCTCCATTCAATATGATTGCACCATTATTCTCCAATAAGTCTGCCTCTGATTCTGCTCAATATTATAATGCTGACGTAGAAAAGTGGCTAGAAGAAGTCTTAGAAGAAACTGACGCAGCTAAAAGAGCGACTCTATATTCGAAAATTCTTCATCAAATAGTCGAAGTAGATATGCCTCATGCATTTGGTTACCATCCTTATCAGCACTCTGTTCACTCTGCAGATATAAGAGGTGTCCAATACAATGCAATGGGCGGCTTCTATGTCTATCCAATGTATCGTGTATAGAAACCATCAGAATATTAGGAATACAATTCCTGAAAATACAAAAATAAATTTTAACAATCTTTTTTTTTTATTTTACTATTTAAGTTCTTAATTTTTTCAAATACATAATGTGTGCCATCGCAAAATTGAAATCAAATAAAAGAGATATATCCCCAATTGGTTTTTATTTCGATTTATTTGCTACTGATCTTTTTAGAATTCCAGTTATGCCGATTCCGATGAGAATTGACAAGGTATCAAACGGAGATCCAACCCTTATTATATTACCTGATTTCAAAAAGTTGGGTGAGTTGTTTGAAAAATTAGATCTCTATATCGATTTCGAATCTTTTTTTAAAGTTGGAATCGAAAATTTAATAAATTTTGCAAAAAAAAAATATAACGAGGCTAACTACCGAAAGTTAAAAAACGAAATTATTCGAAAATGGTTCAATCAATCGCAAATTATCAAAGCTGATATCCCAGACTTGTCTGAAGCTTTTACTTTTATTATTTCTGAATTTTTAATGTTATATTCAAATATAGAAAAAAAAAGCTTAACTCCAGATAGCGAAAGTTATCGTTTGAAATTAATTCAATACTGTGAAAGAGTAATTATTTATTTCCGAGAAAAGATTGAGCAAAATGATTTTCAGATCAATGTAAAGGGAGAAAAAAAAAAAGTTCAATTATATCATGAGAAAAAAAATAAATACCTTCCCCAAATTATTTCAATAGATATTTTTAATATTAGAAATAATAGGAAAAAGAAAATGGCATTCGTTCCTTATTTAATTTATGATGATCTCCTAGATTGCTTTACTTATAATAAGGGCACCTTAACTGAAGAACAAAAAAAAGCAAACTATATAAATTTACGTGATTTTAATACAATTATTAAAAAAAGATCAAATATATTTAAGTTTGACAATAAATTTGTCTTTAATGATTTGAAATTGAATGACTACTAATAGAGATTATAATGAAATTAAAAATTGAGTTAGGTAGACAAGGAAATTTTATATTCGCCCTTTTACTCATTCATTTCGTCTTTTTTGGATATGTATGTAATGTTTACGCAAAAGCCATTGGAGATAGAATATTATTTTTATATCAAATTATCTTCAATCCAATATCAATTCTATCAGGAATAATCCTTTTTGTGATTGTTTTTATTATGGTAATAAGAGAAAATTTTTTTGAGTATGGCATTCGCAATAGTATTTGGCTTATTCCTTTTATAATTGTTATGTCTTGGATATGGCATTGGTTCCTTTATGGATTTGATTTGGGTATCATAGGATTTTATTTTATAAGATTTGAATCTTATCTCACTATATTAACATTATTAGGAATAAATATTTTAGCTGCGCTTATTGCTTCTATTGCAAAAGAGCAATACGCCCGTTTTATTACAGAAATAAAAGTAATTGAAACATAAAACTATCGAAAAAAATAATAATTGCATTTAAGGAGGATAAAAAGCGATGAGTATGGTTAAATTTATTATAAGAAGAATGATTGCTATGATACCTGTGTTATTTGGAACATTAACTTTAGTTTTTGTATTATCTAGATTAATGCCAGGCGACCCTATTTTAGCTTATCTTCCCGAAGGAAAACCTGATCCATTATTGTATGCGCAAATGAGGCACGAACTTGGATTTGATCTGCCAATATATATCCAATATTTTAGGTATTTGGGGGATTTATTTGTGGGTAATTGGGGATTATCTGTATCTATTAATAGAGGTCAAGAGGTTTGGGATCTTATAATGCAAAGATTGCCAAGAACTGTAGACATTTCAATTTTGTCATTGTTAATTGCTGCGGTTCTCGGGATTAAAACAGGCGTAATATCCGCAGTTCATAGAAACAAACCCAAAGATACAGTACTTAGAGGGCTTGCCCTAGTTGGGGTTGCTGTTCCTGTATTTTTTATGGGAATGCTACTTCAATATACTGTAGGATATCTGGTGCCAATATTTCCTACTACTGGGTTCAAGACATATAGTTATGGAAATCCCCCTTTAGTTACTGGTTTCAGAATAATTGACGCATTTTTATCAGGACAATTTTATATGATAGGGGACTATTTATATCACTTAGTTTTACCTGTAACATGTTTGTCTTTTATTGTTTTAGCTGGAATTACGAGGCAAAGTCGTTCAAGTATGTTAGAAGTCTTAGAGCAAGATTATGTAAGAACTGCAAGAGCAAAGGGGTGCAAAGAAAAAGATGTAATAAATTCCCATGCCCGAAAGAATTCACTAATTCCCACTATCACAGTAATAGGATTAAGTTTTGCTGGTTTATTATCTGGAGCAGTTCTAACTGAAACAACTTTTGGGTTGGTTGGTGTAGGAGAACTTTTGATCGCTTCTATAAGAGATGTTGATTATTGGGTAATGAACGCGCTTGTATTTGTAATAACAATTATGTTTGTTTCAATAAATTTAGTAACTGATGTTATTTATGCTATGTTAGACCCGAGAATAGTTTATTAATTATAAATTAAAAATTAAAAAAATGGTTGATGAGATTAAATGGGACAAGAGCAAATATATGAAGAAGAATTCGAAATTGAGGAGGAAAAATCTGTAGTAAAAGAGGTTCTTTCATGGTTTTATAAAAATATTAAATTTCTCCTTATACCGGGGTCAAGAATAGACGAATTAACATATCGGGAAATTGAATTCGAAAAACTTAGAAGTAAGAGAAAATTTATTCGTAGATTCAAATCATTTTTGACAATTTTAGGTATCTTTTTGATTTTTACCATCGTATCATTTGCAGTTTTTGCGCCTTGGATTGCTCCAGGCACATTCGATGAAGCTAACGGGATTTATTTTAATGCGTGGGGCCCTCCAAGTCCAACAAATCCTTTAGGCCAAACTAAATTTGGGCGTGATGTATTAACAAGACTTATATGGGGAGCAAGATCTTCTCTAACAATTGCTTTACCCGCAATAACCTTTAGCGTTTTTTTTGGCGTTATAATCGGTGTAATCTCAGCTTATTATGGTGGATGGGTCGATTCGATTATTATGAGAATTATGGATGTTTTCCTTGCATTTCCAGGATTGATTCTTGCAATGGTGTTTATCGCAATTTGGGGTCAAGAAATTCAATATATAATGTTAGCGTGGGGGATTTTGGGCATTCCATATTATTCACGTTTAATTAGGGGAAATGTGTTGCAAGCACGATCATTACCTTATATTGAAGCTGCAAAAGTTTCAGGGGCGGGAGATTGGAGAATAATGTTTAGACATATATTACCAAATGTTATCCAACCAATTATAATCTCTTTTACGTTTGACATCGGAGGAATTATTCTAAGTTTAGCAGGTCTTGCCTTTTTAGGATTTAG
>JAUWZT010000137.1 GCA_030615145.1 Promethearchaeota archaeon
CTTCATGAAATGAATGCGCTGATAGAGGATGCTCCTCTAGCAATATTTTTAATTGATAAAACGGGTAAAATTTTAAGAGCTAATCAAAAAGCTTTAAATTTATTTCAATATCATTTAAATGAGATATTAAATCTAGATATATTCGATTTAATTAGTTCAGAATTTTCAGATATTATTACAAAGCACTATACTAAAGAAATATATGATTCATCAGAGCCAATTAAGATAGAAATTGCAGTTCAAAGAAAAGATGGAAAAATTATTGATGTAGAAATTACCTCTACAATAATAAGAATCGCAAATAATATGATTATTCAATCATTTTTTTCCGACATTACTGAGCGTAAAAACTATGAAAGGAATCGTCAAAAATTATTAGACCAATTAATTTCATCTTTAGAATTTAAATCGAAATTCCTTGCAACTATGTCTCACGAGTTAAGAACGCCTTTAAATGCTATAATAGGCTTTACATCATTATTACTAGACAGAAGTTATGGACAATTAAACGACGATCAAATAGATTTTTTGGAAGATGTTACTTCAGAAGCAGATCATTTAAAAAAATTAATCGACACTATTTTAGATTTATCCATTATTGATATGGGTAAATTTGAACTAACTATAGAAAATTTTGAGTTACTCTCCATAACAAAAGAAATCGTTTCAATTGTAAATCATTTATTTAAGAAGAAAGGATTAGATATTAGTTTAGAAGGTATAAAGAAACATATTTATATTAAAGCAGATCAATTTAGGTTTAAGCAAATTTTATATAATTTAATTGATAATGCGTTAAAATTTACAGAAAGCGGTAAGATTACATTTAGATGCATAGAAAAAGATGATTATTGGGAATTTCATGTTGAAGACACAGGAATAGGGATTGCAAAGGAAGATTATGATGTAGTGTTTAGAGAATTTGGTATTATTAAAAACGATAAAAGAAGAAATATTCCTGGTTCAGGTATAGGTCTAGCACTAACAAAAAGATTAGTACAGCTTCACGGGGGAGAAATCTGGTTTGAAAGTGAAGTAGGGAAAGGTTCAACCTTCATTTTTACAATCCCAAAATAATCTCGAGAATAAATTTGGACTTTTAAAATAAATTATCTACTTTTTTTTCATCTGGTTTCTGGTATTAATATTATAAAATTACTACCCTTAGTATGATCTCCTTTAAAGCTATCTTCTACTCTAATTTGTCCTTTGTAACTATCTACTATTCTTTTTACAAGCGATAAACCTATACCCATTCCGCCAATATAATTGTTATCTGGAGAAGCTCTAATAAAAACTGAAAGTTTCATCGAATCCTCTATACCAATCCCGTTATCTATAAATTCTATTTTAACATAACTTATTTGATTTTCTTTCTTTTTCGAAATTTTAATTGCTATTTCTACACTCAGATTTTCGTTATGTTTTACCGCATTAATTAAAACATTTTCAAAAATATCTAGTAAAAGATCATTTGCTTGAACATAGACACTCTTGTAAGAAGAGTGAATTTTTATATTAATATTATGAGTCTGATATTCGTTTTTTAAATTATTAATTGAAGTCTTTAAAAGACTATGTATTTCTGTTGGTTGAATAAGCGTTGTAGATACTTCAAGTTGAGAAAGTTTACGAACATTAGAGATTAATTTTGAACCTCGAATGATTTGATTTTCGATAATCCCTATTATATCCACAATATCATTATTATCAAAAGGATTCATCAATTGAATTTTACAAAGTTGGGCAACTGATAATATCCCCTGTAAAATATTACTCATATCGTGAGCAAAAATATCTTTGTAAAAATTAGCCCGTTGGAATTCTTCTTCAATTTTCTTTTTAGAAAGCTCTAATTCTAGCTTAACTTGCTGTCTTTCAATTGCATATAAAATTGAGCGTTCTAATAATACGGGATCAATTTTTCCTTTAACTAAATAATCTTGCATCCCAAGTTTAAGGGATCTAATCGCTAAATCTTCATCATCCCTTCCTGTAAGTATAATAATTGGCATGACTTCAACCTTTTCACGAATAATAGATATCGTGTTAAGCCCTGTGCAATCGGGAAGATTAAGGTCCAATAGAATTACATTTATTTCATTTTTTAGAAGCTCTTCTAATCCCTCACTAAGCGTCTTTTGATGAAAGAAATTGAATTGAAATCTTTTTGCCTCTTTTAACATTTCTTCAATCAACCGAGCATCTCCAGGATTATCTTCGATGATGAGAACCGAGATTTCTTCTTTAGATATTATCTTCAAAACCTATTTTAATTTTGTGGAATTAATTTTTAATTTAACTCTTAAAATCTTTCATTTACTAAACAAATATCGATTTATCTTCCTATTTAAGGATTTTAAAATATATTGGAATTATGTAAATTTAACAATTATAAAAAAGAACTAATATTAAAATGTTAACCAAAAAAATTGATTAAAATGGGTTATTCCTAAACTTTTTTAATCTCTATTACACTACTCAAGTCTAATTTAGCATAAAAACTCACTTTTTGTTATAAAAAAGCTTAAATATAAGCTTAAATATTATCTTTTTGTACAAATATTATTAAATATTTTTCATATTATTGAATTAGGCAAAATCGCAAACTAAAAAATTATGATGATCCTCGAACCTGATATATCCATTCCTATGGATCTTCTTGGCGTAGGATTGATAAAAATATCCGATTTAAAAACAGAAGGAAAAATAAATATAATTTACCAAAAAGGAATAGGCAACCATCTCATCCAAAAAATAATTAATATAAATAAAGAGAAAATATTAGTAAACAAACAAGGATTTTTAATTGATTTAATTTCTAATTATACAGTATATATTCACTTTTTTGATAATAAACACAAGGAATTAACTGTTATAATTTATCTAGATAAGAAAAAATCAATATTAAAATTCTCTCAATTTTATTATATCTCGAAGAAATTAAACGAAGCACTTTGCTCTAAAATATCATTTTCAGAAATTCAGCAAATTTGTGAGCGAGATTTCAAAATTCCAAAATCAAATTCTTTATTAGCACTTCTTATAATAAGCACATCTGGACATTTATTTTTTTCAAAAATTAATAACAACAAAAAAAAACTCGCAAATTTTGAACTTCAAATCAGTGGTTTTATATCTGCTCTATTAGCATTTACGAAAGAATTGATTGGTCAAGAGCCGGGTATAAGGCTTAAACAGATAAATTTTGGAAATCAGCGATTTTATCTAACATTAAAAAATGATGTCATTTTTGCTTATTTGGTCGAAAAAGAAAAAATATCAAAAATTGATAAAAGGTATATGCAACTAATACCTGATGAGTTTATTGATTTATTCAAAGATAAAGTAAATCCACAAACTTTTAATGGAGAAGTTTCCCAATTTAAAAAATTTGGAAGCATAATAGATAATTACTTCATTATTTAATACATTTTGGGCATTTTCTTTCTTTCTTATTATTTATTCTGAATTTATAAAGAAGAAAAATCTTATTTTTACAATTTTAATTTTTAAGACATATGAAGATTCTCTCATTTAACAAGTTTAAAACTCCCAACGATTTTTAGTAAACAAGACATTTTTTTGAGTGTTACAATTTATATCGAGTCTCTCCCAATAAACATTATCATTATATGCTACTGAATCCATCCAATGCATATATCCTGTATATTTATGTTTATTTAAAAGTAAATCAGTAATATATTTTGACTTACTAGGGTTCATTTCTATAATAAAATCAATGGAACATTTTCCAATTAACCACGAATCCAATCCCTTTAACACATATTCTTCATATCCTTCTGTATCTATCTTTATTATTTTGATTTTATCTAAAGGTTCATTTATTAACGTATCTAATCTTCTTTGTTTTACTTTGATTAATTGAACCATACCGGGTATTTTAGACAATAGAGTCGTCATTATATTTTCACCACCGCCTAACATATTGTTTATTTTTATATCAAAAAATGATACCTCTTTATTTTCGTCTCCAGCGGCTACATCATAGATTATAACATTATTCAAATTATTAATTTGTATATTTTTTTTTAAAATAGAGATATTTCTTGGTAGAGGTTCAATACAATAAACCTTACCAGTTTGACCAACAAGTTTTCCTGCAAGTATACCAAACATTCCTTCATTGGCTCCAACATCTATAAATATGTCTCCTTTTTTTAATGTTTTTTTTAAATATTCAGTAACAGAGGGCTCATAATTATCATTCAAGTGCAGACATTTACAAAGCGTGCTGTCAAATACATCTCCGCAATATTTAGTATTGTCTCTTGTTGTTATTCTTAGTTCATATTTAGAACCTAAAGTTAAACTTGCCATTTTAACTATAAATTTCAGAGTATTTTTGATATAAGTTATATCTGATAACTTTGCTTTATGATTATAATAAAAGAAATTAAAATTTATATTAATAAAAACAAGCATAAAAACAAAACTAATAATAATTGAAATAGAAGCAAGAAATAGAATGAAAGAAATTAATACAATTAATAAAAATGATAAAACTGTCATATTTTTTTATTTGTAACTCGTTATTCTGGTATTATAATTTATGATAAGGAAAACGATTAATATAAAACTACTTTTTTTATTATTTTTATATATTTTTGATTTCATAATTTATGAAATTTAGGAAAAGATAAGTATTTAAAATTGATTCGATAAATTCAGTTATATACGAATTTTTTATAACGAATTAAGTAAGATTTCCATGTTTTTAATAGGTCAATAATAAAATAAATGAATTTTAAAATAAATATAATATAATTATGGTTGATATCATAACCGCTATAACTGGAATTGGTTTAGTTTTAATAGCACTCCTATGTTTTAATTTCGCAATTATTTTTCAAAAAATGGGATTAAAAGAAGGACCTGAAATTACATTTGATAAAGGTTTAAAGGGGATATTAAAATCTTTTAAGGAAATTATTAAAAACAAATGGTGGGCATTAGGAGCCGTCTTAGGGGTTATAGCTTGGTTTCCTTACATAATGTCAATAGGGCTAGTTGGAGTAATGGTTTCTTTACCCATAAACAGTCTGGGAATAATCATTATGGTTATTGCAGCAAACCGTCTTTTAGGAGAAAAAATAAAATGGTACGAATTTCTGGCAATAATTATATTAGCAATCTCACCAGTTTTGATTGTGTTAGCTGGAATTTCGAATATTGTAATAGATTTGCATCTTTTTGTCTTCCCTTTCATAATTTTCTTAGCAATAACGTCTTCCATTACTATTTTTTGTTTAATACTGGCTCTAAAAAAGAGAGATACTAATTCAGAGGGATTTTTTATCATGCTCACTGGCTCCTTTTTACTTGCTCTTGGTAATGTTTTTACAAATATTTTAGCCCAAGCTGTAATTCAAGCAAATATCCAACTAACTTGGTATATATGGGCTGAAATTTTTTTTGGAATCTTTTGGTTTGATTATAATCATTTATGGGTGTTTATAGGATGGTGGGGGTTAGCTATATGTAATATGAGTAGTTTTGCCTTCTATCAAAGTGCTTTTCAAAAAAGTAGAGTAGCAGTGGTTTTTCCAGTATTTAATTCAATAGGGTTAATGGTTCCCCTCATAGCAGGAATAATTGTTTTCCAACAAACATTTAATAATTATTTTCTTTTCTTTCTGGCTATATTTATAATCTTTATAGGAACCTCCGCTCTTGGTAGATTCCAATATCTTGAACAAGAGCTTCAGTATGATCATTATCAGTATGGTTAGAAAAAAGATCTTATCTTAAACCAATATTAAGCAAATTAGGATTTAATTAAAAATCTGAGTTAAACATTCAAACGTTTGCTTTTCGTCCGTAGCCAAGTAGTTTTGTTTGAAGATAGATGCGAAAAACGCACGATCTTTTGGGTTGAAATATTTATATCCAAACTTATTCCACGCTGCCTCTTTGTTTAAGGGCGCAAATAAAGCGATTTGATCTTTTACCAATTGAGTTAACATGATTGGAACTTCTTCTTTGGTAGTCGGTGTGAAAGCGTTCAATAAAATATCGTCGTTAAAGTTATTCCAGTCATCCTTGAATTGTATACAGAATCTTTTAATGTCGACCTTGTTTTCTACTATTAACTTTGCCAAAGCTTTTATAGCGATTTCATAAGAAGTAGGGTTACTATTTGATGGGGTTGATATTAAAGTACATGGTAAACTATTTCCATTGTTTTTAATTTGATGTAAGTTATACTCAGGAAGTATTTTTATCTGGTTTAACCCCATGATATTTCTGACGTCTTTAATAGTTCCACCTGTGTCAAAAAACCGTTTATTTATAATGTGTATCAGAAGCTTTTGAGCGTGAATATCTCCAAAGTAAGGGTAATCTGAGGCGTAAAGAAGGTATTCCGACCAGTCTCGATTATCGACTCTTATTTTATTTTGTGCCTTAAACCATTTTCGAAAATCTTCTAAAAAGTTCCCAGCCCCATCTCCATGAAGCATAGATAAATCGCCATAAGTATTCGGTTGAACAATCGCATTATAGACTTCGTGATCGCCAATATTTCCTTGAGCAAAATGTGCGATTATAACCTTGAAATGAGGTAATAACTCTGGATAATGTTGAGTTAACGTTGTTCTAGTTGATCTAACTAATTCGGCGATGTCTAATATTGAGCCTCTTCCGCGAGTGTCAAATAATACGGGCATAGAATGACTTGCGGCTTCAATTAAAACATTAAGTGGTTTGCCCGTTTTAATATCATCGATCCATCTTTCTGATCGAGGATGTAATTTTAGACCCCGGAGATCTAATACTTCTCGAGCGTATGTTACCTCCTTAATCGCCTTTTCTCCTTCCATAGGATCGCAGCGAGCGTATCCAATTAGTTTCATAGAAAAAGGGAAGCGCGTAGTAAATCTGGAAATGTTAATGTTGCTAGCTCGATACAAAGCTTCTGGATGCTTATCTCTAAAAACATCTTGAAAAGGAAAAACAACGCCTTGATCGATGAAAGAATAAAATTTTGACTTTTCTTTTAAATCAGAATACCTTTTTCCTAACGCTTCTAAAGCAACATACAATTTATCTGTAAAAGGATAATGATTGAACGACCAAGTAATTTTAGTCGATTTTCCGTCCATTGAAGTTCTAAAGGATTGTTCTCCAGTTTTTACCCATTCTGATTTTAATCTTCCTTGAACATTACCCCAAAAATCAAAAGTTCCTGTACCTGGTGCTAGTGGATTCATCATTGTTGCTCCATCCACATCTTCTCCTAGATGTGAGTGGGCATCGATTACAAATATATTTTCTATTCGCGTTTTTCCTTCTTGTTCGATAGTTGCTGTTAACATTTTCTTCAGTCTTAATGTTTTTAACTTTTTTTTTTATTCCCTCATTTCTTTTGGAAGAGATAATACGCCTGTAAGTGGATTATTTAATGGATCTTGACAATATTCTATTGTAAAGTATATTAAATCGTAAAGAATGTTTGGATTTTCATTGTTATCTAATTTATATTGATAAAGGCTTAGCTGATATTCCGCTTCTGTTATCGGAGGTTCCGCGTAGCTTACGCTTCCAAAAACTGATTGAAGTATAGGTTTCAAAAACGGCGAGTAGAGAAAACCAAGTTCTTTTAATTCGTCCTTTAAGTAGAAAAACATCCTTTGAACTGCCTGCATCATATACCTTATAGGTTGATTCTCAGGTCCTAAATATTGTTCTGCAAAATTCGGGTCATATTGCGCGAGATGTTCTCGAGTAAGATTTTGAGGGCGGAATAACGATATTAACCCTCTTTCGATGGTAGTCTTTCTGTTATATGCGATTGTCTCGCTACCCGCGTCTGGCACCCATACTCCCTGTTCTAATAACTTTTTTGCTTTGTAGCATAACGCTTGAAGCAAAAGCGCTATACCAATTCTGCGACAAATTGATATCTGTGCATCACTTACTCGGCATTCTATAGTCCCAAAATCCGTTACTGGAAAAATGTCTTGGAACCTTGCATCCTCTAGGCTTGCCTTTTGCACCGTTTGGAGTAAGAAATTAATAGAATTCTCACTTAGATCAGTTAAGTAAGGAATATAGTGTTTAGGGTCGTTGTTACTTAACATTGTAGTGTTATATTTTAGTCTTAAAGATCGCACGCAATTTGGTGCGGTAATTCGGTTATTAACGATTTTTACTACATCTGTTGGTTTATTATTTAATATAGGTGAATTACAGGTAAGAGCAATTATATGCGGAATAAAGTTGCGGATCATGCAATATGCTTGCGCTTTTTCTAAATCAGATGTAAAGGAGCCTATATGCGAATGATCTGCTTGACTCAAACCTCGCATGTATTCCTTAGCTGCAGGATTTATAGCTGAAGCTATGATGTGTAAATCTTTAGGCAATGTAGCTTTAGCTAACTGGAATAACTGGCTCGACCAATAAGCCAACTCCTCAATATATTCACATGGGGGCGTTACGAGTTCTAATATGTAAGTAACTGCTGTAACATTACCATCACGACCAAAAGTATCAATGTCAACGACATTTCCATCTGGAAGAGAATACCTAATATCCATTACGTATCCTTTTTCAATGTCATCCTTTCCATAAGGCCTTGACAATACTTTTTGTCGAATATAATCGGGAACAGGTAAGAAATCGCTTCTTCCTTCGTATAAAATCTGGTCCATGATTTTAATGGCATCTTTTACGATCTCTTTCATCCGATAAACCATTTCATCACCAGGCGGGTAGTTACCATTGTCATCTGCGATAATTAATTCCATTTCAATTCCATGCGTGAAGGGTAATGGGGTCCAATGTTCGATATCGGCTAAGATTTCCCCCCAAGGTCTTTCGGGTATATGTACTTCTCTGTAATCCGTTCCAAGAAATAATTGATCCGAAGATCTATCTACGGGTTCTCCAATATAAACGCCTGAAGGAAATCCCGTACCTTTTCCCATAAATTGCGAGAATGTACCATAATCATCTCCGCCGGATCCTTTCTTCTTTTTCTTTTTTTTATCCTTAGCCATAAATTTATTCACTTTTTTTACAATATTGATTGGATAAACGCTTTAAACATATCGTAATCGTTGATGAATTCATACGATAAAACTAAATTAACTATTTTGAAATTGCTACCATAGAATATGCGGTTTAGATTATCCACAGTTTCGCCCCCCTTGAATAACGAGTCGTCTATTATTAAATTAACGCGATCTCCAAGTTGCTTAATAATTTTGGTTTTAATTGAATTCGTCTCATCTAATTCGGAAGAGAGAATAATTGTAGGTTTTCCTAAATAGGGAATAAAGTCAAAATTAAAAATTACTACTTGTTTTGAAATTTTTTCTGGTTGAAAGAACTTTTTTAATGTAGATTGTATTACTACTAATTCTTCTTTATTGTGATTGTTAATTGAGGGATAAACATAATACGCAATCGATTTATCCGAACTGTACTTTAACTCTGAATAAACTCTATCAATAATAGGAAATATGCTAAAATCAAAACTAAATAGAGATATGAGAGCGATGTTGAAGTTATATTCGCCCATTAGAACGTTACTGCTTGCATTTCCTCCAATGAGGGAAAAATTTTGTATTTCGTTAGAGATTTTTGAAGCATAAGTATTCAATAGAAAGAATTGAGAAAATGTTCCTATAGGTTCAACTTTAGTTTTTTTTTCTTTAACCATCTCATAAATTTCTTTAAATAAGTCTTTAGCAACTCTTTCTCTTAGCTCTACCGAACTTATTCCCCCTATGGCCGTATCGGCAGCTTCTGGACAATCTAATTCTGCTATAATGCATATGGTTTCTCTAAAAAATTGGTAAGCAGGATTATTGTAATCTT
>JAUWZT010000202.1 GCA_030615145.1 Promethearchaeota archaeon
TGTCTTAATCGAAATTGATAACACTAGAATTCTATTTGGACAAGATATTCACGGACCTTTTTATGACAGTTTTGGTTCCGATTTAGAAGATTATCAAAAATCAATGCAAAAACTTTTAGATTTAAAGGCCGATATTTTATGCGAAGGTCATTTTGGGGTAATAAAACCAGCTAGCGAAGTAGAACGCTATATCAGAAATTATATGGAAAGTAATAGAATTAGTAATTGAAAGAAAAAAATAGAATTAAATCAATAAATATTCATTTATCTGGGGTGTTTTACCATTTTCGATTTAATCAATTTTATATTGCTCTTAAGAACTTTTACTAAAGGGACTTTTCCTAAACGGCTCTGAATAAGCGTATTAAGCGCGTTTTCATGAAGTTTTAAAGCTTCCACATAAGATTTTTGCTCTAAATATGTTAATCCCAATTTATATTGACTGTCTGCTATTCCCTCACTGTTTTCAATATCTTCGAAAATTTTAAGGGCTTTACTACAGCTTTTCCACGCATCCGTATATTTCCCTTGATTGAGATAAGTTAAACCTATATTATTAATATATTGAGCTTTCTTCTTCTTATCATCATTTTTATCAGCTATTTTCGAAGCCTCCTCGAAACGTTTTAACGCAACGGGATAATTGCCTTCGTCTAAATATATCAATCCTATGTTGTTAAGACTTTCTGCCTTTCTAGAAAGATTTTTTAACTCTTCGTCTATTTTTAAAGATTGTTCAAAAGTTTTTAAAGCGTCAAGGTACAATCCTTGGTCCCAGTAAATCATAGCCGTGTTATAAAGATTTTCGGCTCTCTCATTTGATGGTCCTAAAACTTTAAACAGTTTTATTCCTCGATCGTACCACTTAAGAGCTTGGTTGTATTCACCTCGATCCTGATACACTAACCCAATTTTATTTAAGCAATATGTTTTACCGATTAAGTCTCCTCTTTTATCAAATAAATCAAGAGCGAGATTATAACGTTTAAAAGCATCTTTATATATGCCTTGCTCGTGGAAAATAACACCTACTTTACAAAGAATTCGTGCTTTCCTGTCATCGTCATAAATTTGTGTGGATATCTTAAGAGATTCGTTATACCACTTCATTGCTTCAGGATAGTTGTCTAAACTTTGATAAATTGAACCTATGCTCTCAAAACAATCAGAGTTACCTTCAAGATTCTCTATTTCATCGAATAGTTTATAAGCATCTTCGTACCACTTTAGAGCCTCATCGAAATGCTCTTGAACCCTATAAATATCCCCAATTTTGCGTATAATCGCAGCTTCGTTAGTTAAATTTCCTAGTTGTTCTTCAATTTCTAACGCTTCCCTGTATTTTTTTAATACTTAATTGTATTTCTTATGGACCAAGAAAACATTACCAATACATAGAAGCCTTTGTGCTTTCCCTTTCGTATTTCCTAGTTGATCATCAATTTTTAACGCTTCTTCGTACATTTTTAACGCTTCTGGAAAATTATCCTCGTCAAAATAGATATCTCCTATACTTGTGAAGATATCCGCTTTGGTTTCAAGATTTCCTATACTTTCTGAAACATAGATTGCTTCGTTATAATGTCTTAGAGCTTCTGGATAATGCTTTTGGGCTTGATATATTTTGCTAATAATAATAAGTATTTGAATTTGTTCATCGAAATTGTCTAATTCATCCGCTATCAGTAAAGCTTCTTCATATCGTTTTAACGCCTCAACATAATCCCATTTTTCTCGAAAAATATTGCCTATAATATTAAGACAGAGTGCTTTTTTGTGTAAATTTCCAATTTGTTCTGCTATTTGAACCGCCTCTTCAAATACCTTTAAAGCTTCATTATCTTGTCCTAAATAATGGTAGTTAACACCAATCAAATGAAGACTATCAATTCTCCCTTCCATATTATTTTCTTGATTGAAGATTTCAAGCGCTTCTTCAAATTTTTCCATAGCCTGAGAATATACACCCTGATCTTGGAAAATAGATCCTATCTTGTTAAGCAATTCAGCTATTTTCCCTTTTATACCTAATTTATTAACAATCTCTAGGGCGTTCTTATACCTACTCAAAGCTTCTTTGAAGTTTGCTTGTTCGGCATAGAAATTTCCAATATTTTTCAAAGAGTCCGCATTTCCTTCAAGGTTTTCTGTTTCTCCATAAATTTCTAGAGCTTCTTGAAAATTTCTAAGTGACTCTAAGAACTTTCTTTGGTCCAGATAAATTTGTCCTATGACGTTAAGAGTGGAGGCTTTACTGTTTAAATCTTCAAGGCGCTCAAATATCTCTAATGCCTTTTCAAATCGTCTTAAAGCTTTTGGATACATTTTTTGCTCTTTATGTATAATCCCTATTTTTTTTAACACATCTACTTTCCCTTTAAGGTCTCCTTCCTGATCAAAGAATTTTAAAGAATCGTCAAACCATTTTAGTGCTTCAGAATATTTATCTTGATTTTGGAAAATTGTGCCTATTTGGTTTGAGAAAATGGCTTTTAACTCGAGATTCCCCAAGTTTTCAGCAATTTGAAACCCATCCTCAAAATAATCTAAAGCTTTGATGTAATTCCACTGATCTCTGTAAATTATCCCTAAATAATTTAGAGAATCTAATTTCCCTTCATAATTTTTTAACCGATCATAAATCCTCAAAGCTTCGTTACACTTATCCAAACCATTTAGGGAATCGCCCATTTCATGGAATATGCACCCTAAGAGATTAAGAATTTCTGCTTTATCTTCAAGGTTATCCAATTGCTCGTTAAGTTTCAAAGCTTCATTAAAAAATTTAAGTGCCTCGCTAAAACTTTTTTTTGAATAGTAAATTTTCCCTGTTTGCTTGTAATTAATCGCTTTTTCGCTATAATTTTCAAGTTTGACATTAATTTTAATAGCAACTTCGAAATACTTTAGTGCATCCTGATATTTCTCTTGATATTGATAATTAATACCAATATGTTTGTATAATTTAGATTTTTCATATAAATCTTTAAATCGCTCGTTTTCCTTTAAAGCAAATTCAAAATTTTGTAAAGCCTCAGAATAATTTTTCTGAGCTTGGAGAATTAGGGCAATATATTTAAAAATTAAAGTTCGTTGAGGAAAGGCTTTTATTTTTAGCTGAATTTGTAAAGATTTACGCAACCAATCTAAAGCATCGCTATAATTTAATTGAATATAGTTGATTATCCCCATTTCCATAAGAGCAATTGCTTTCCATTTGGTTTTTCCCGAATCTTCACTTATCCGAAAAATTCTTTCTAAACACCTTAAAGCATCGGTATAGTTTTTAGTCTCAAAGTAGATTTTATAAGATATAAACAACTTAGTTAATTCGTTAGGTTCATCAATGTTAGTTTTAAGCCATTCCATTAGGTCAATAGAAAATTTATCTTTGCTTAATTTTTCTTTTTCCTTAAAGAATTTCTCTAGGAATTTGGAAGTATTCACATTTAATCGAAAAACATTGACAGAACCATTTAATTGCTTAATTTCTAACAGGTATTGGTCCAATTTATCTAAATTTTTGAGATCAATACTCTTTTGTGCGTCAAATTCGTAGAGGTCTTCTTTTGATCCTCCATCTGAAATGTGATTTATCCAAATTAAATTTTTTAACTTTTTCATTATTTTAAGGGTCGACAGAATGTCGAAATCATTTTTACCAGAATAACCAATTATTATAAGTGAACGGTCGTTTGAGATTTTATCTAAAAATTGCGCTTTATAGGGCTCTAATTGGACGATGTTTCTCTCTGTTTGATTCAACCCAATTAATTTTAAAGTATTGATAAACGATGTTCTCGTATCTTCACCGGTGATGATGTTTCTATGAGAACTATGAATTTTATAAACAGGTATCTTTCCATTTTTATACAACTTTTCTGGGTCACTGAATTTTTCGTAATCTTTTTTAGTTATTACAGGAATTATCTTCTTTTTAGGAACATTAGATTGTAGCAGAGCGTATTCTAACAGAAAATCGAAGTTACTTGTAATGATAAAATGTCCTTTTTTAATCATTTCAGCTAGAACAAAATGCTCAAGATTGGGTTTATCGCTTTTTGTAAAAAAGTTAAGAAATCGAAAATCGTCCTCAATAGATTTGTGAATAATTCCTACTAAAACCTCAAACCTCAAATTCTGTAATTTCAAGATTGTTTCGATCTCAGAATTAGCACAGGAAAGCTTAATTAGTGCCTCCATCGTATCACTAGTTGATGGTAATTGAGAAGGCGCCTCAACCGAAGCTCCCGCACCCACTAAAAAAGTAAGTTTTTCATCTGATTCGAATAATTTTGTAACATTAAAACTTTTTGACTTTTTAATTGAACTCATCTATTCGCACCTAATAAAAATTTATGCTTATGTAAGATTATTACTCTAATTACTCTTAAAAAATTATGCTTCATATTTTGAAAAAAATATTAAATATTTTGTTATTGAAATTAAAATTTGAAGAAATTCTTGATCTCTTCGTGAATTTGTTCAACCTCTTCTTCTTGAATAATTTCGTGATCCATGTTACCAATAATTACGAGGTCTAAATTGTTTATTGAGTTTTGAACAATTTCAGTAATTTCATTAACAGGAGTTATTTTATCTGAATCGCCAATTATTATTTTTATAGTTTTACAGTTAAGTTGTTTTAACACTTCTTTGATTTGGTAACTCTTGTTTTTTAATTCGTTTTTAGTGTTCTTAATAAAATCATCTACATTTTCTATTCCCTTTACATTTCCTGGAAGAAATTGGTTTATATAACGCAAAGATTTTGAGAAATCGATATGATACGCGTGTTTTTCTAAATTAATAATTGGACTTATTAATAACATTCTATTTAAAACCTTTATTTTTGAACTTAGAATGAGCCCTATATACGCTCCAAAATCGTGAGCAAGAAGGTTTACGCTGTTTAAGTTAAATACATTTCTTTCTGCTATTTTTCTGACAAATTCGATAATTTTGATGGAATCTAACACTTGAGATGTAATAGATACCTCTCCTTGACTAGATCTATATCCTCTGAAATTAAAAACTAAAAAGGAATAACCCATGTCTAAAAGATATTGATGGTCTTTAACGATTTCTTTTAACGCAAATAATTGTGGGAAACCGTGGAAATAAATTATTAATGGATAAGGTTTATGAAATGTTGCTGGAGGAAAATAAAGCATACCTTTAAAGATTTGATTTTGGTTATGTATTTCAACCTCTGATACCTCGTATATGCCGTCATATTGTTTTTCTTTAAATTCCAGTATTTTTTCACCTTAATATAATAAAAAAATTTATCTAATTTATTTAATAGTGTCAAATATTAGAATAATTTTATAAATTTTGGATACTCTTTAAAATGAGATTTGAAGATTGGCACACTCACAACTCTCTTTGTCGGCATGCAAAAGGCTCAATTGAGGATTATATTAAAAAGGCTGTTGAACTTAATTTAAACGTTATTGGAGTGAGTGATCATTTTCCCTACGAGTTTTTAAGCTCAGAAATATCATCTCTTGATGATATACCATATAAAAGGTATGCAATGACCTCAGATGAAGTTGAAGGATATATTTTAGAATTAAAGCATCTTAAGGAAAAATATGAGAACAAAATTCAAATAAAATCCGCTTTTGAAATTGATTATTTTAAGAATCAAGAACATGTTATTAATCGATATCTTAAAGATTACATTAATAAACTTGACTTTATTTTAGGATCTGTCCATGTATTGTTTGGAAAGGCAGGTATTTTTGCTTTTGATGATGGTCGATTTCTAAATAAATATAAAGTTTACGATAATAACGATGAGATTTATCTTGAGTTTTACAACACCCTACAAGATATGATTAAATCAAAAAAATTTGATTTTGATATTGTAAGTCACTTTGATTTACCCAAAAAATTCGATAAAAGGGCTGAAACCTACGATCTTATCATGGAAAAAGTAGTAGAAACTCTTGAACTAGCAAAAAAGAGAGGTTTAACCATTGAAATTAATTCTAGTGGTTTGAGAAAAAAAATTAGAGAACAATATCCGAGTGTTGAGATTATTGAAAAAATATACGAGTTAGATATCCCCGTTTTGTTAGGTTCAGATGCACACAAAATTGATGAGATAGCTTATGAATTTAAATATATAATTGATTTATTAAAGAATATTGGTTATAATCAGCTTGCGCATTACAATAAAAGAAGAAGAACATTTATAGAAATTGATTAAAATATAAGATGTTTTTGTACATCAGATAAAAACAATATTAAATTAAAAGCTTTAATCAATTTTCCGTGAGCGTAGCCATCCTTCCATAACCAAGCTCCGTAGCAATCTTTGATG
>JAUWZT010000225.1 GCA_030615145.1 Promethearchaeota archaeon
GAACTCCATAACCTTGTATCTACTATTGGAAATGGAAAAGAAAAAATTGTATTATCAGGACACTTTGATGTAGTGCCTGCTGGAGACGCCGCTCAATGGGAATACCCTCCTTTTTCCGCTAAAATCAAAAATGGAAGATTATATGGTCGCGGTTCAGCTGATATGAAAGGTGGTGTCGCGTCCTTAATAGGCGTGATAAAAACCTTAAGTAAAATTCCCGATTTTTTTGAGAAGTATACATTAGTATTCGTAGGAACTGCTGATGAAGAAGCAGGAATGGCGGGTTCTTTTACTCTTTCAAAACAAGGGGTTATGAACGACTCAATCCTTCTAATTATAGCAGAACCTACAGACTTAAAAATAGGAATCGGTGAAAAAGGTTTGTTATGGGTCAAATTGAAAGTAATTGGGAAATCTGCGCATGGATCAACGCCCCATGAAGGAATTAACGCAATTGAAGGAGCATTAAAAATTATTCCTCAATTATACGAGTGTTTAGAAGAAAAAACAAACGTTATATTAGGAAAATCAACTTTGAATATTGGAAAAATTAGTGGAGGTACCGCAATTAACATAGTTCCGGATCAAGCTATCTTAGATCTTGACTTTAGGATAATCCCTGAACAAGATCACAACTCTTTAATTGATAATTTGAAGAATCTACAAAAACATAACCTCTCTATCGATATCGAGATCATAAATAAGCTATCTGCGCTTCAAACAGACTCAACCCATCCATTCATTCAAAACCTAAAAAAAATTTCTAAAAGCGAACTTTTAGGTTTATCCTATGCAACTGATGCCGCTCATCTCATTAGTGTTAATAGTCCAATCCCTTTTGTAATATTTGGCCCAGGAGATCCAAACAATAGTCATAAAATAGACGAATATATTGAATTAGAACAAGTATTTCAAGCAACGGAGTTTTTAACAAATGCTCTCCTACAAACTTACAGCAAAGAAAAAGATAAATAATTTAATATTTATAAAGTTTTAACAAATTTTTCGACCCTATCCATAGCTTCTTCAAGTTTTCCTAATTTAGTAGCATACGACATTCTTAACATGTATTCTGAGTAGGATCCAAATACATTACCAGGTACTACTGCAACTGCTTGATCTTCCATTATTTTTTTCGAAAATTCTGCTCCAGTAAGACCAAATTGGTTAATTTTTGGCATAACATAAAACGCACCTTTCGGTTTAACAACTTCAAAACCCATTTCCTTTAACCGGTTATAAGCTAATAAACGTCTTATATTAAAACTCTCCAAAATCTCGTCAAAAAAGCCGTTTCCCATTTTCAAAGCCTCTAAGAAACCATATTGGGCCGCGTGATTTGTGCCTGCTGCTGTGTATTGATGATATTTTTCCATTAAATCAATTATTTCTTTATTAGCAGCCACATATCCCAATCTAAATCCCGTAGCAGAATACAATTTAGACATCGCATTTAAGGTAATAGTCCGTTCAAACATACCTTTTAACGAAGCTGGGCTCGTATGTTCCGTCCCATCGTAAAGGTAATTCTCGTAAACTTCGTCGGAGATTAAATACAAATCGTTGTTCTTAACAGTTTCATCAATTCCTTGCAATTCCTTTCTGGTTAAAGAATATCCTGTAGGGTTGTTAGGCGAATTTATCAAAATCGCTTTTGTCTTATCAGTGATTAATCCTTTTATTTTCTCGATATTTGGACTGAAATCGTTTTTCCTCTCAACTTCTATTACTTTTACGCCAAAAAAAATGCCTAAATAGAAATATGAGAGAAAATTTGGTGATGATATAATAAGCTCGTCCCCAGGGTTAAACAGCGAAGCAAAAGTAAGGTTTAGAGCTTGTGAACCGCCGTTAGTAACAATAATATTTTCCTTCCAATTTGCTACAATGTTATTCGTTGATTTCAATTTCTGTTCAAGTTGCTGCAATAATGCTGGAACGCCTCTAGTTGGGGCATAATAAGTAATTTTCTGATTTAAAGCCTTAACATTTCCTTTTATTGCAGGTTCAGGGGTTGGAAAATCTGGCTGTCCAATTCCTAAGCTTATAACATCGGAGCGCCCTGCAGCAAGATTAAAAAGTTCTCGAATTTCCGATTTTGGCGCTAAATTAACCTTTCTTGATAATTCCTTCATTTTTATCATTTATAGAATTGTAATTAAATAAAATGATTACTAACTTAAAAGAAGTATAATAGGAGATTTCTTAACTAATAAATTTTTTTCAAATTTTTTCTCCATAGTTTCTTAAAATTTGATGCACTAAATTCTTAAACGCTTGATCTACGTTTTCACCATATTTAGCGCTCGTTTCAATAAAATCGCTAGCATTAATCTCTTTAGCGAGGTTAGTACCCTCTTCACTAGTTACTACGCGTTGGTCGTTTAAATCGACTTTATTACCGATTAATATGTATGCACCTTCTTTTTTGACGTAATTTTTAAAATCTTTTAACCATTTTGACGTAATATTGTTAAAAGTGTTATGTCGTGTAAGATCAAAAACTAATAATGCACCAACACATCCTTGGAAGTACATAGACCTTATAACGTTATATTTTTCTTGACCTGCAAGATCCCACATTATTAATCGCACTTTTGCGTTAACAGCGCTTATAGAAACATCCTTCCTAATTATATTAGCTCCTAATGTGGGTTTGTAGTCGTCTTCAAACGAGCTTTCTACAAATTGATTGATAAGTGAAGTCTTACCAACGGCCGAATCTCCTAGAATTGTGATTTTAAAAACATATTCCTTTATTTCTGTGGATAATCCATCTGCTGGCAATTTAACCAATTAATAACTTGTAATTTTTATAAAGATATTGATACAATAAAATTTATTTTGATTTTTGTTATATTTAAGCTTTTGTTATTTTAGGATATAAATGTTTTCTCAATTTTTAATTTCAAAATAAATGAGTTGTGATTTGGATCGTTAATATTCTCTGTTATGGTTCCAAATGGAACCACGCAAAAACCTGAAGGTAAATTTTTTTCCAACGAATGAATTATAAAACCTTTGAACAAATCGCAAGAAACTCCAATTTCTGAACAAAAGATACATTTATCAACTCGAATGACCACCAATTCAGGTGTTCTTTCCACAATTTTAACTTTCCAATCAGCAACAATCAATTGATTTATTTCGTTAATTATTTCTCCGAAATCTTTTCCAAAAGGAAACAAATAAAACGAGAACTTCCGTCCAATTTCGTATAATAATTTAGTAGAATCGTACAACAAACAATTTTGAGCAGTTATAATTTTTTTAAAAGAAAAGAAGTCAATTACACCATCGGGATCTACATCTCTTATATCTTTTAGTTCCAATAATTCGGCTTCTCTCAATATCGATTTCATCCCATCGTAATCTAAGTTATCTAAATAAGATTGCAATAATGCGGTTAGCACTTTATTTTTAACTAATCCTAGATATTCCCCTATTATTATCGAATTATCTACCATAGAGTCTGAATTAATAAATATCATTTTTATACGTGTTATAACTTTAGATATTAATATTAAACTTAAAAAGCTAATTTATTTCCAAAAATCTCCATGTTGCCTAGCTCTATATTTTTAGAATTTTTAAAACATTTAAGGTTTTTTTTTTAAACTTAGTTTTATTTCACCAATACGAACTATTTCTCTTTCAGCAAAATTCATGTTAGTTGTTTATTTTAAGTAATAAAACACTTTTGCTTTCTAAATTAGGATGTAATTTAATTAAAATTAATTAATACCTTAAAAATTAGAAAAAAATTTAAAATTAGCAATAAAACTATATAAAAATTAAAGAAAAAAAAGTAAAGAAAAATACTTAATATTATTCATTCATTTCATATGCGTCCTTTAATGAGTGAACGATATTCCACACTTTACCAAACCGCTCAGGATCGACATTAGGTTTCTTAATCATCTTCAAACTCCATTCCATCTGTTCAGGAGTAGTACTAGATTTATGATATAGATTTAATGCGTATTTGGAAAAGTCTCTCACTAGAAAATCAAATATTTGGTCTATAGTATCTTCATCAATATCATATATTTTAGCGTTTTCAATGATTAAATGGCCATATACAATAAGAGAAAAGATTTCGCCAATCCCTGAAAGCATGAAGTCCATATCTTTTTGTTGTTCGATATTGGGGGTAGCCTTTACGCCCATAAGGTTAAACATCTTAATTTGCTCCAAAAATATTTTGACATTGGGTAAATTGTATTGCTCAAACGCTGGTTTCCAATCATGAAAACGAACTTTTCCCAACCCACGAGCTGGACCTTGATTAAAAAGGAATGTATCATCTTTAGCTTGATCTTGTCTTGGAATTTCCTCGTATTTCTTATGATTCATAAAGAA
>JAUWZT010000025.1 GCA_030615145.1 Promethearchaeota archaeon
TTATTGTATTTTTTTGGAATTTTTCTCTTCCTTTTGTTAGATCCTGGTGCTAGGGTAACAGATGCAGGTCTGGGGCCTGGTATAACACTAATATTTTTAATCGGCATAGGAATTTGCTTTCTTCCAAATTTTAAAAAAAGAATGAAAAGAAGTCTCTCATTAAGAAAAAAAAAATACAAAGGGTAGAATTAACTAGAGAAGCTTTAATGGAAGCGTTTGGAAGTATTGGTTAAATATTATTGACCACGGGGCTTATGACATTCACTCAAACAGCAACGGGTTCTTATGATGTTCATTTTAAAAGTCATGAAATAAGGAAACTGGGACAAATTTTCAATGATTTTAATTTGAGAGGTTTATACAGTAGTAAAAAAAATGAAATCCTATTAACAATTTAAAACATTACGATTGAACTAAGAGGGATAAATTAAGAAAAAAAAGAGTGGTTTTTTGTTATTTTGTTTTAGCGAAGAGAAATTTATTTCTTTCTCTATTTTGGAGGAGCAAGCACGATTTCAATGCTTGAAACGTTGTTAGTCTGCCCGTTTTCTCCTTCGAGCTGCTCGGTACTGAGGGTAATTCCTTTGTATTCAGTTCCTTTTAAGAATCTATTTCTTAAAATTTCACATACATCAACCGCATGGGAAATAGCTCTACCTCTGGCCTTAACTGTGCAATCTACTCCTTTATTGAGGATCATCATAGTGGCCATAACATAATTCATAGTAGGTCTACGTCCAACAAAGACCGAATTTTCTTCTTTTCTAGGCATTCTTTTTTTAACTTCTTTAACTTCTGTTTCTGTTTTTTCTTCAGGCATTTTTTTTTCACTTTTTTGTTTTGAGTTTTTTTGTATACTGTATCGTTGTTATCTCGTAATTTTTTTATTACGATTTTTAAACTACATTTTTTAAAATATTTTTCTTCATAAAAATTTTATTATCTTACTAATAATGTGATTTAATATTCTATACTCAAAGCAATTAAAGGTGTTTTAGCAATCTACTTCTCTAAAACAATTTTTAAGAAGGTTTATAATTTAAACGTAACTTTTTGAAAATCATAATAATAAAAAATGAAAAAAAAAAATTTGAAAAATTATAAACCTTTTAATTTTACTCCAAGAAACATTAGAAACCAAGCGAAAAAAACTAGTCCCATTCCTATAACGCCCCAAGTTTCTGAAGGGGTGAATGTTCCAAGAGCCAAAGCGGGTAATACACCTGAAAATCCAAAGAATATTTCAGTTAATACAAACAATCCTCCCGCTAATACGAGGAAGGAGAATATTACAGTCCATTTTGTTGGTGGAGTCCAAGCCATTTAATATCACCTAATTTATCAGAATAAAATGTGTAATTAATACTTATTAATTATTCATGAATAAAAGTTTAATGTATATAAACAAGAAGTAAATATTTGATTTAATTTAATTTATTTGTTTGTTTGTTTTTGGGGGTTGCTTCTCAAAATATTCTTGGTTTTTATCATTATTTTTCTTTTGATCTTCATCTTCACCTTGAATAATATCCCGAATTATGCTTATTACGAGGAGTGCTGATATTATGACTAGTAAAGGAATTAATAACCCAGACTCTGTTAAAAAAATCTTTACCCATCCAATATATGGTATCCCCCCAATTACTACCCCTATTATACAATACTCTGGGACAGGGGCATGATCAGGTAGCAAGTTAGCGTCCCCTTTTGTCCTGAAATACCAAGTATCCCCTACTAAATACTTATCAACGACACGATGGACAATAGGTTCTTCAGGAGCACCAGTCCATAATCCGCGAGCGTCAAATACTATAACATCTCCATTTTTTTCTTCAGCTGTACCATTTTTTATATTTTCTGGGTTGGTGCCCATTACGAATAATAAGTCTCCTTCGTGAATATTAGGCTCCATAGAGCCAGAAACTACGATAACTATAGGAGCCTCAGTATTAAGAGCAACTTGTAAACCAAAATAGACTAAAAAGGAGCCGAAGAACGCAATACATATCATTACAACAGCAATAATTACTTTTTTGTGAGATATGGGCTTTTTTTCTTTTTCTTTTTCATTTGAGTTCTTCAAATTATTCGTATCCATCTTTTTAATAATCTCCTTTCTCTTGTCTAAATAAATAAAGATGGTAATATATATTTTGTTCTAACACTTATATGAGATTCAAAATATCGAATAGAGTTATTTTATATGCTTTTTGATCTTTTGATATAGAAATGGTTGTAGATAGTATTTTATAGAATAGCATCTTAAAATATTTGTATTAAACTAATTAAAACATAAAACATCTCAAAAATTCATAAGGTTGAGGCTTTACTACATGCTTTCAGAAGATCCGGTCTTAAAAGAATATATTATTAACGATATTGTTAGAGAAGTTAATCAAAAAGGATTGAATATCGAAAAGATTTATGTAGAGAGTTTTATCGACAATTTTCTTGACGAATACGAACGATTACCAAAAAAAAGTGAAATTAATCCTATTGTTTCAAGTTATATTAAAATGATCGAAGATGGCGCACCAATAATTGAAATATCTCAAAATTCTGGTGAATTTGATTCAAAGACAAATGTGATTGAACCCGTTGTAAAAAGTTTTATTCAGAAAAAAAACTTAATTAATTCAATTAAAAGTGAAGGGCTTTTCTGTCGCACAGGAGAAATGCTAGTTATTCCAAAACCAGAGGGGCGCAGATTATGTCCAATATGCGATAACGAAAACTGGTATAAAATCCATGAAACAATCGATCGGACAGATATTATTTGCGATTATCCTAAAATTTACGGAAAGAAATATAGGTGTAGCGGTTGCGGAACTGTTTGGAAGGAAAAGTAAATTCTGCAAGATAACGTTACAAGTCTTAATGATTAAGCTAAGTTGCGTTCCTTTCCCTCAATAAAGCGCTCAATTTTGAGAAAAATCTGATTATATTTCATAAGTTTTAAAACTATAAAATTTAAATAGTTCGATGTTTAAAATTAAATTAAAATAAAAAATTGAGTTTCTTTTATTAAAAATAAAGCGTGTTAATTATGGAAGCAGATTATGCAATAATTTATAATCCTATTGCTGGAAAACCAGAACAGACCGAGAAAGATATAGAATATGCAAAAAAGTGTTTAGATGATTTTAACATTTCTTACAAGTTATTCAAAACAGAATTTGCAGGACATGCTATTAATCTGGCTAACCAGTTAGCAAAACAAGGATATCAAGTCATCGGAGCTGGCGGAGATGGAACTTGTAATGAGGTTTTTCACGGTGTTATTAGCTCTAATTCAGGAGCTTTATGCGGGTTTATCCCAATGGGTTCTGGAAACGACATCCCTGCGGCAATTGGAATCACACCTGACATTAAAAGAGCATGCGAAATTATATCAGAAAATCATACTAGTAAATCGGATATTGGGTTCGCCAAAACGGACGAAGGAGTAGAGCGGTACTTTCTGGGCATTGGAAGTCAAGGATTTGACTCGGAAGTTGCTAGAAGATCAAATAAAAATAAAGAAAAAAATTATAATGCGATTATTCTTAAAACATTATTCTCGTGGAAAAGTAGAGAGTTAAGGGTCACGATGGATAACGATACTTACGAAGGAATGGCAAACCTAGCAGCAGTAGGTAATGGAGGAGCTTATGGGGGAGGAATGTATGTATGTCAAAGAGCAAAAGTCGATGATGGGTTATTTGATATAAGCGTAGTAGATATTGGAAAATTTAAACTTCTTCTTCAATTTAAAAGGATGTATAACGCATCGCTTTTACCCCATCCTGATATTTCTGAATATCAAAGCAAAAAAGTGAGAATTGAAATGAAAAATCCTGAAGATGAGCCTTACCTGTGTCAAGTTGACGGCGAGGTTTTAGGGCCCCTTCCAGTTACATATGAAAGTATTAAAGACGGCTATGAATTTATTCGTCCCAAAATAGACGAAGTCGCAGAAGCATTTAAAGAGAAGTATGGAAGATATTTCTATATATGTGAACATTAAATAATATTTTATTTTCTTTTGAGAATTTAATTACCTAAGTATTGATATGCCTGACTGGGACGATATATTCGCAAAACGAGGTAAAGTTTTTACAAATCCTCATCAAGATATGGAAATGTTAACTAAAATCTTTAAGGAAAATGGCGTTCACCGAGTTTTAGACTTAGGATGCGGAACCGGTCGGCATCTATTGTTTTTCTCAAAGAAAGGGTTTGATGTTTACGGTCTCGATGGATCGCCAAAAGGTTTAGAGATTGCTAAAAATTGGTTAGACGAAGAAGAATTATCAGCAAAACTAACACATCAGAGAATTGATCAAATATTTCCTTATGAGAATGATTTTTTTGATGGCATTATCTCAATTCAAGTAATTCATCATAATTTAATGAAGGAGATACTCTTTACCGTTAAAGAAATTGAGCGAGTCTTAAAACCAAAAGGATTTATTTTTATCACAGTTCCTTTTCTTCAAGCTTTTAACGTAAAAAATAGTAAGTGGAAATTGAAAAAAGTCGAAAAGAGAACCTATATTCCTCAATCAGGTCCAGAAGAGGGGCTTCCCCATCATTTTTTTACAATAGCAGAATTAAAACGTGTTTTTAGCGCTTTTGAATTGTTAGAAATATATATAGATAAAACCAATCATCGTGCAATCTTAGGGATAAAGAAATAAAATACAATATTCGTTTAGACTGGATTTTTATGTTTGATCAACCTTGAACGAATGATTAATAAAACAGATGCTATACCGATGATTGGTAAAAAAATTATAATTAAAGTCAATAAATTAGAATCAGGAAGGTTAAAATCGTCGTTCCACGGAAAATTTCCTTGAAATTTGTTGTTAGTTTCTAAGTAATTATTATAAATAAATTGCTCTACTGTTTTTCCTGTTACTTCGAGACTATAATTTGAAATATGAGACAAATTATCTTCGGTCGTGTGATGGTAAGGCCAAGCGGGGTTATCCCAAAAGTTAATGATTAAATCTGCTGAGGGAATTCCATAATTTACAAATGGCACATGGTCATCAGTAATGGAATTGATTATTGGATCAGAAGGAAATTGGTAAGTATATCCTAATTCTCTACCGGTCTCAAATAATTCGTTCAATAATGAGGAGGTTGAATGTTGTTCGCTAATAAATTTTAAGTTTGCTCCTCCAACCATATCTAATAATAACATCGCATCAAAATGCTCTTCAGAAGAATTATAAAAGTTTTCAATGTCTTGTACAAATTTTGTAGAACCTTCGCACCAGTTCCAACCTAACATTCCATGGCTATTATCAACACCTTGATCTTCCGCATCAAAAAACAAAAACCAAATTTGTACAGACAGATTTTGTCTTCTGTTATATAAAACTTTAGCAAGTTCTATTAAAACAGCGCTACCACTTGCACCATCGTTGGCGCCTGGAACGGGTAAGTCCTGATTTACGCTATCTTTTGTGGCTCTCGCCCTTGAGTCGTAATGAGCGCCTAAAATCAAAATATTAGTAAAATTTTCGTTCATTTTAAACAACACATTTTGGCAGTCAACTGAATGAATTGTAAAGTTATGAAGAGTGTAGTTGATCGAAGGATCGATTTCTTGAAATTTTGAGACGAAATATTTCGCACAATCTTCTCTACCTTGAGTACCAGGTGTTCTATAATGCGTTGTATTAATATTTAACTGATCTTCTACATATGTATACGCATTATCACCGTTAAAATATAAATCAATATTTAAATTTGTGAATGTATTACTATTCGATAAGAAAATAATTGGGATAGTAGTTGGTATTACCACGATTAACACAATCGATATAATCAAGAATAATTTGTGAGATTTTTTTATAAGTATCCACCAATAATAAGATACGTTCAGATGACTTTATATTATTAATAAAAATTAAAAATAAAAAATATATTTATTTAGTTTAGAGTGGTTCAAAACCTAAATCTATTTTTGTTTCACCTTTCATTTCCGTCTCTAAAAATATAGCTTTTAAAGGCATACCAATTTTGATGGTGTCAGGCTTAGTTTCATCTACGCCCACCAGTTGTGCTGAAACCATAGGTCCCTCTTCAAGTTTGATAACGGAGAAGCAATAAGGTTTGTTTCTATCGTATCCCTTCTCAATAAAATAAGGTGTACCGACGGTTATACACGTAAATGCCGCGAGCTCGCCTTTTCCAGACATTTCTACCCATTCCATTTTAGTAGAATTACATTTAGAGCATAATTTTCTCACTGGTACAAATAATTCATTGCAATCCAAGCATTTTGAGCCCATTAATTTTTTACTTGTGATAAATTCCAAATAATTTTGGATGGTTAACTCTTTTTCACTTTCAGACATTTTTTTTTTACCTCATTTTTGGTACACCGTGACGACACATGTGCCACCACTGCCACCAAGATTATGTGTAAGTGCTCTTTCAACATCAAATTTCACTTGCCTATTTCTTTCGGCGATACCGCGCATTTGTTTAAAGATTTCTACAGCTTGAGCAGCTCCAGTTGCCCCTACAGGATGACCTTTTGATTTTAATCCCCCTGATGTATTAATTGGTAGATCACCATCTCTATAACTCTCTTTATTCTTTATAGCATCAACAGCTTTTCCTTTTTCGTAAAAACCTAAATCCTCCATCGCTAGTATCTCAGCAATCGTGAAGCAATCGTGAACTTCTGCGATTTGTATATCTTTTGGTTTCATGCCCGCCATTTGATAAGCTTGTCTTGAAGCCTCTCTTGTCGCAATAAAACTGGTTAAGCTATCCCTATCATGTAGCGAAAGCGATGCGCTCCCTTGACCCGTCCCCGCAATCCAAATTGGAGTGTCAGTAAAATTTTTTGCAACATCTGCAGCTGCTAAAAACACGCAAGCAGCACCATCAGTTACCAGTGAGCAATCAAATAACCTTAATGGAGATGCAATCATAGGATTAGATGAACTCTTTAGATAATCAAATTCGTCTTTCCAATCAGGAACTTCTCTCCCTTGGCTTTCAAGTTTGACCTTCTTTTTTTCCATCATATCTTTTATTGAAGATTGCATTTGAGCAAATGGATTTTCTTTTCCATTAATATGGTTTTTAATGCCTACTCGCATTAGATCTTCTGCTGTCGTCCCAAATTTATGAAAGTGAGCCGATGCAACAGTTGCATACAATCCAGGAAAGGTTGCTCCAGCAGGATATTCAAACAATACATCGCTAGCGGTTGCTAACGCGTCAGTTACAAGACTTGTTGGAAGTTCATTCATACACTCCACCCCAGCAACGGCAATTACATCGTGAATACCAGATGCAATAGCGATTATCGCTTGTCGTAAAGCAATACCGGAGCTAGCGCATGCTCCTTCAAATCTTGGAGCCGGTTTTGGTGTCAACCCCACTAAGTTAGCCATTTGAGGTCCTAAATGTCCTTGGTGGTTAAATAAGTCTGAAGAGTAATTCCCTACATAACACGCATCAATATCTTTAGGTTCAATACCGTTATCAACTGTTTTTAAGGCAGCCATCCACGCATCAATCCATAAATCTGGATTACGCTTAAGAGGGAACAGCCGTCCGAACTTAGACATACCTGCGCCGACAATTGCGACTTTTCGTGCTAATTTTCCCATTTTTTTCAACCTTTAATTAATTTTGTAATTTAATTTTAAAAACTAATAAATTGAATTTTCTACTTATTTTATTTCTTATTCTTTGGTTTTTATCTAAATCCAATAAAATTATTATAACACATAATTTTTTTTTATATTTTTAGTCAATATTTTTATCTACCATTTCATTAAATGAGATTATGAGTAATTCAAAATTAGAACCAGATAAATTTGATGATTATAAGGTAGGGGATTCTGCGAAATTCACAAAAACGATCACTGAAGAAGATGTTATGAAATTTGCAGAAGTTTCTGGTGATTACAACCCTATACATGTGAATCCGGAATATGCAAAAACTCAAATGTTTGGGAAACAAGTTGCCCATGGAGTTATTAGTGTTGGTTTAATTTCAGCATCGCTAGGCGTAGAGTTATTTGGTCCAGGTATACTTTATGGTGAACAAACCGTTAGATTCATTAAACCCGTATTTTTTGGCGATAAATTAACGGCCGTAGCTACAGTCAAGGAAAAGTTTACTAAAAAAGACGGAAAGCTGAAGTTCATTAGATGTGATACCAAAGTTTTCAATCAAAGCGAAGAACTTGTCACCGATGGTGAAGCTGTCGTTTTGTTATTAAATTAACAATAAATTTTTAATTTCTACTAAATCTTTATTTTTTTTTTTCATATTTTTAAGGTTTTGAAATGCTTTAGCGTAATTTTCGCTCTGTTTTGACCATTCTATTAATTTTTTACATGGGAATTCTTTGCACTCATAACAAAATTCTAATTTCTTACTAATTACACAACAATCCCGAATCCAACATTCTTCAGTCCAACTTTTTGCTTGATCCCCTCTACAAGTGCTACAATGGAAATCAGTAGCTTTTACATCATTCCACATGCCTTCAAATCGCTTAATCAATTTTTTAGCAATTATGGGATTACTTGGAGCGAGATAAATTTCGCATTCACCACAGTTCAGACCACATACAGCTATTAATTTAGAATTTTTATCAATTTTTTTACTATTCATAAAATTTACCACTTTCGATGTATTATTAAAAGAGAAACATTAAGAAAAATTATTTTGATTTATATCCTATACCAATACGATTGAATTCTAACATTATCATTATCAATAATATCTATGTTGGCAGTCCATTTGTAAGTTTTTAACCATAATTTTCCTGGAAATGGTTGCCATCCTTTAATTGGTTGAATGTTAAGTGAAATTATATCACCTACACGATTTATATAATATTCTCCTGCAAAAATTCCCTTTATATCATTAATACAACAAGAGAATTTACCTTTAATTTTCATATTACTTTTTAGGGCAATAATATTAGGAATTGCGGGAGAAAATTCAAAAGAAATAGTATGGCCTACATCATCTTTTCCAGAAATTTTTTCTATCTCGTAATAGCCCTCATTGTTAAAAATTTCATAAGTTAAATTTTCACTTATTTTATTTAAATTAGACGAATTTATAAGTATTGGATTTAAGTTTCCACTAAAAGAATTATTCCAATTTCCAATAATCGGTTCTAAGGAGTAGCGTGCTAAATAAACATACATACCATTCATTCGAACTGGTATTTCATCTGGTTTCCTTAAAAATCCATGAATTTTTATAAAAATTTCCGTATCTTTTTTGATTACCATACTAAACTCGTTGAGATATACTATTGGAAAATACTGTGGCTTTTTATTAGCGGTAACGATTGGAGTTAACATCGCCGTTAATTCTCTTCCAGGCGTATTTTCCTTAATTTTTAATTCGATGTCTTTTTCTAACTTGTCTTTCAAAAATAGATAAGCATCTAAACCCATATCATCTATTTGAAATCTAAAATCGATTTCTTCAAGTTGATTAAACGAAACATTTGTCCATATATCCTCAAATAATTTCTTTCTATACTCGATAATTGCTTCATTGGTATAATAAATGTCCATTAAGTCATCTTTTCTATACATAATTACCATAGGCAATTTTTCACCAGCTATACGAAAAATCTGGAGTTCAATTGCGTAGTAAATAGGGTCTTCTTCGAAATTAATTAGCATTAAACGATCTATATGATCAGTAGTTATGTTAAATGGTGAGAAAATCATATTTTTAGGCGAAGATTCGTAAATTTTTAGCGAATTATTTCTTTTACCAAGATATTTGTAGTGATCTACAACGACATCTTTTATCTTTACATTTTTCCGCTTTAAAAACGCTGAAGATAATTTCTTTATAACGCCCATTATTAATTATTCTTCTTTTTTAATATTCAATGCCAAGACGAGCTTTAATCCCTTTTGAAGAGTAGTAATGTTTAATCATTCTCATTTCAGTGAGCAAATCTGCGCGCTCTTTAATTTTAGGATGCATCTTAGGTCCACCAGTCATAATTAATTCAACTTTTTCAGGTTTATTTTCAATCAATTTTAATACATCGTCAACATTTACGATTCCATATTCGACTGCAACACCAATTTCGTCAAGAATAACGATATCGTAATCGTCGCTCATAATCACCTTCTCAGCAAACACCATACCTTTTTTTCCTTCTTCAAAGTCAATTTCTCCAGGAGTTGCGATTAAATCTGGCGTGCCAAACTGCTTTAATTCGAAATTTGGAATTCCCTTTACAGCCGTTACTTCCCCATATTGAGGGTATCCTTTCATAAATTGAATTATATATACTTTAAATCCATGACCCGTAGCCCGAAAGCCTTGTCCTAAAGCCGCAGTGGTCTTACCTATAGGCATTACTATTGATTTATAGCAATTTTACCCCGACCAAAATAAACTTGTATAAGACCAACATTTAATCTTCTTCTTTCGACCATAATTATCAAGTTCCTTGAACTAATTTATACTATAAAATGAATAATAGTATAAAATTGAGTTGTTTCTTAAATAATTAAATTCTCTCTTCTTGCTTATTTATTAAAGCTTCCTAAAATCCTTATTCCACTCTTCTATTTAGTACTTAATAAAAGCAGATTAAAAGTTACTTATCGAAAGATAAGAAATTTTATACAAAATGAAATTTTTATGTAGTTAACCAATTAAGTTCAATTATGCGTTTATTTCTTTTTTAATATTATGTAAAGAGAGTCATCATCATGTATTTCTTTATAGGTTGTAATCTCTACTATTTCATAATCCTTTTCAACTAAATTTATTAAAGATTCTTTAGAATAATATACAAAAACCAAGTCTCCATATTTCACCTCTTTATCTCCTCTCCATAATGAATGGAAAAGAATTCCATTTTCATGAAGCAAATCTTTTTGCTTTTTTAATGATGTTTTAAATTCACTTTTAGTAATATGTTGAAGAACTTTATTGGAATATATGCAATCAAAACTTCTATTCGTATCTAAATCTCTAGCATCTAATACAAAAACATCTGCATCTTTATGCTTTTTCATATATAAATCTACAAAGAGAGATGATATATCTGTTCCAGTATAAAAAAATTTAATTTTAAGTTATTACGGTTTCGATAATCTTACCATCTCGCATTTTTAGCATTCTTTCAGCAAGGGCACCAACCATAGGGTCGTGTGTAACCATTAAAATCGTTTGATTAAGTTCTAAATTAAGTTCACGTAATAATTTAACTATCTCCATACCCAATTTGGTATCGAGTTCACCAGATGCTCATCAGCAATTAAGATTGAGGGTTCATTACATAACGCACGTGCAATTGCAACTCTTTGTTGCTCCCCACCTGAAAGTTCTGAGGGAAGATGATCTTTCTTTTCACTTAAACCTACAAGATCAAGAAATTTATTAACATTTTTTTCAATTTCCTGTTTAGTTCTAGCTGCAAATACCATTGGAAGTTCTACATTTTCATAAGCCGAAAGTACTGGTACCAGATTATAAAATTGAAAAATGAAACCTATTTCTTTGAGCCTTAAATTTGTACGTTGTTTATCATCCATATTAGCAACATTTGTTCTATTGATATACACAGCACCACTTGTAGGATTATCGAGAGCACCAATCATATTTAGAAGTGTAGTTTTGCCAGAACCTGATGGCCCCATAACAGATACAAATTCACCCTTTTTAATATCCATACTAACACCATTTAAAGCTCTTATTTCGATACCTTCGGTAATGTTATAGATTTTTGTTAAGTCAAAAGTTTGGATCATTACCTTCGAGTCCAATTCATAATCCTTTACTTCTTGAAATACTGAGTCTTGTACTTTACTCTTTTTTGCTTTTCTCATCTAATATACCTCAAATTCATTAATTGTAGATATCTTCAATTGGTTTTCCACCAGTCCTTTTCCCTGTAAATTCTCCATCAGTAAGAGTAATAACCCTATCTGCGACTTCTGCAATTCGAAGATTATGCGTAACCATTAAAATTGACTCGCCAGCGTTCTTTAAATCGAGGAAAATTTTCATGATATTTGTAGTTGTTTCTGTATCGAGTTCGCCCGTTGGCTCATCAGCTAGAATGATAAGAGGATCGTTCACTAATGCTCTAGCTACTGTGACTCGTTGTTGTTCTCCACCTGACATCTGTGTGGGTAGATGATCCATTCGTTCCTCCAGTCCAATCCTTTTTAAGAGACTTTTAACTTTTTCTTCCCTAAATTTTACATCTTTTTTATCAATTACCATTGGAAGCTCCACGTTCTCAAAGGCTGTAAGAATGGGAAAAAGATTGTAGAACTGGAAAATTAATCCAATCTTTCTCAATCGCATTTTTTTGAGTTGTTTGTTAGTCATAAGCATTATGTCAAGTCCCATTCCTTTTGCATCAACGTTATATATTATGTTTCCTGAATCGGGGAAATCTAGAGCACCTAAGCAATTTATTAATGTTGTTTTTCCCGAACCAGAAGGTCCTACAACAGCAATAAATTCACCTTTCTTAATTGTAAGATTAACCTTATTTAGTGCTGTTATTGTGGAATTGCCAACGATATAGGTTTTGGTGAGATCTTTCACAGTAAGAATTATATCAGGATCTATCCTTATTGCTTTTGCAGTAGCATTTCGTTGTTTATTCATCCTTACTTTTTTCTTTTTTCCTGATATTTTTATCACCTTTCTGGATTCATAATAATATAATAAATTATCTCATTCTCACCGCATCTATGATATTTAAGTTAGCAGCCCATTTAGCAGGATAACGTGAACTTAATATTGTTGTTATTAAAGTTGCAAAAATTAAAATGCCAATGGTTAACCAAGGAATCGTCAAAGTAAGCGTGATAAATCCTGTTGATGGCATTGAGTTCACCATTAAAATTCCTTGAATTAAACCTGCAAATATGCCTGTGAATATGCCTAAAGATGCTATTATTAATGTTTCTCCCGAGATTGATCGTATCACACCTTTTTTACTTAATCCTATCGATCTGAGCATCCCTATTTCTCTTCTACGTGCCATAGTCGAAAGTAGACTATGAAGTGTTAAACCAATCATAGCAATAACCATGGCTAAAATAAGCAGACCATTTGTTATGAAAACAATTAGATCAATCATACTTCTAAAACTGGAACGCATAAATGATTTAGTAAAACCAAATAAGACAAGGTACTTTTTACTTTCTAGGTAATTTAGGATCTCTTCTAAAACATCTTCATCTGACGCTCCTGTTTCCACCCAAGTGAACCAATCATACACAGAAGTTCTAATTTCAAGAGAGAAACTTTTGAGATCAATTATTGACCAATTTCCTCCTGTCATAAATAGGCTTGGATAAAGTGCTGACCTAATAGTTGTAATGTTTTTTGGAATATCAACATGAAGTAGAACTGAGGTTATTTTATCATTAAAATAATTATTACCTCTGTAATCTGAATATACAGTATCTCTAGCTTTTTCGTAAGAAATGTAAACAGAATTTCCGCTAACATCATAACCTGTTTCGAAACCGGCATACCAATTATATTTTTCTGTATTATAAAATGTGGGTGCTTTAATTATTCCAACAATTTCAAATTTTGGCCATGTTGCGGCATTAATTGGAGAATGAATAGATCTAGCTACTCCAAATTTAAGGCTATCAATAGTTAAATTATAATTACTATTATAGGTAGAATTATGCCCTATTATTCTTAATTTAAGATTATTCATCGGATCAAAATAATAGTGGTTTAAATCGAAAATAAAGGTATTATTGTCTTCTACAATATTATTAATAGAGCCTAAATACTCAAATACATTAGTATATGTATTAAACGCTTCTAATTCGAGTTTATCCACACTACAATTTACTGAAGTCTCAATTGTAACATTAACAGCTTTATAAATATTAGGTGTCATAAAACTCGTAGTAATATTTAAGGCAAGCCACTCTTGATTACTTATATATGAGATGTATACATCATCAGAGACAGTCAAATTTACTACTGAACCTGTTGTTGATGAAAAATTACCTATATAAGGATTTATTATAGTGACATATGGTGGAATACTACCTGCGTGAACTAAATCTAAAATAAATTCTTGGGGAAAAATAGTTATATTATCTCCAATCCCTATTGAAGGATTGTTTTTTATAAATATTTCATCGACCACACATATATTTTCTGCTGTATTTAGGAGTTCTTCCATTGTAGAACCGACATATCCTGTTTTTTGCTCTACAAGGCTATTATTACCAAAAAATGAATCAGATTTTAACTTTCCAGTTGAGTTTGTATGAATACCAACGACAGGGGTTGGTAAGGTCATTATTGTTCCATTAAAAGAAGTTAGAGTATAAGAGTCCATTCTCGTAGTATAATATTCAATTCCACCAATACTATTCAAGATAGGTTCCACCGCAGAAAAATTGAACCAGTTCGCTTGAATCGCATCTAGCAGCGGGTTTCCAGTTTGAGTCATTTGTCTTAACACCATATCTGAACCTCCCCCTGGTAGGTTTTTAGATGCTATTTCCTGATAAGTTGTCCAAGATACAAATGTATTATAGGTTTTTCCTGCACTTAAAAATCCCATGAGGTTTAAGGTTGAAAAGCCTTCAAAATTATCGACAATGGTAATAACACTCATATTTACAATATCGTATCTTCATAAGCGTTATAATAATTCATATCAATCATTGCACTTAGATTAGCAAATGTTATCCCTAGTGAGAATTGTATTGGTAATTTATCACCAACCTTAACATTATAGTCTTCAGCAAAATCGTCATCAATTATAACATTATTCACACTTTCAAGCTCATCCATCATTTCATTCAAAGACATTCCACTAGGAGAAGCTATAACTGTTTGCGAAAGGTGATCTTTCATTTTCATTGCATCTATTATATTCATCGAAATAGATGTATTATATTGGCTTTCAAGTGAGCTATGCCCAATCCAATCATCATCAATTTTTATTCTAGCATTTTGATGGCTTACACCCATAATATCGTCTACCCCCTGCAGCGTGAGAAGATCAGCTTCAAGAGATCGAGGTGTATTAAAAGTAAATATTCGAGCATCACTTCCTACAAAGTTATGAACATTAGTATTAACACCCTCTCTCATTGAATCCATCATTACACTTATACCAATAAGAAAACTTGTTATTAATGCGATCATTGAAAATGTAAGGATTGTACGCTTTGGATGTCTCAAGATATTTTTTTTAGTTAATAATTTTGTTTTTCTAAGATATGGTGAAAAAAGTATTATAAAACCTCGATTAAGTGGTCTAATCATAAGCGCAATCAACCAGATAATACCTAATAAGATGATTACAGGACCTACCATAAAATTTATGTATTGTTGACTCCCCATCGGTCCAAATTCGGGTGTTTCTGCTGGAGATGTTGCTGACATTAAAAGCCACGCTCCAAATGTAATAATTAAACCACCGAAGATAAACGCAATTATCTTCTTTGTATAACGGTGTTTCTCCCTTTTAGTCTTTTCTTCAAGAGGACTTAAGCATTCGATAATTGGTTTGCGACTTGCTTTCCAACTGGGGTAAAGTGAAGCAAAAATGCAAGATATTAAACCTACGATAAATATTAAAATTAGTGTTGTCGGTAATAAAACAATATCAAAACCAGAAACTTCAAAGCTTCCAGCACTTACCATATTTGAAATAGTATCTAAGGTCACTGTAAAGATTACATCAGATATGAAATAGGAAAATATTGTCCCTATTGCTGCTCCAATTATCCCCATTACCACACCTTGAGTTAAAAATAGTTTAAATGTCTCAGCTTTAGAAGCACCTATTGCTTGGAACATTCCTGTTTCATATTCTTGTTCTTTCTTAATAATATTGAAAATATTCATTATTAATATAATTGAAAGAATTAATGCGATTAATCCAAACATCAAAAACATAGACCGCATCATAACCATTGTGGTATCTATCATTTCTAGACTATCAGTTTTTAAATCCATAGCGCTCCAATCTCTTCCATCATTGAGAGCGTCTAAATTTTCTATGATTTTATCAGATACAGAGGCTACTATATATAAGCTATCAACACCTATAACACCGAGATTATATTCGCCTATATGATTTTCAGTACCATCCACAAGTTCATATGTATTATTAATATTTGCAAATAAGGAAGGTCCTTGTGACGGCATTAAAAATTGAGAGGGATTATCGGGATCAAAATCACGTGCTTCATTAAGATCTCGAATAATAGCAACAACAGT
Source organism: Promethearchaeota archaeon (assembly GCA_030615145.1). GTDB lineage: Archaea > Asgardarchaeota > Lokiarchaeia > Sigyniarchaeales > SOKP01 > SOKP01. The sequence goes on from JAUWZT010000025.1 coordinate 16,253, forward strand.
ATATACGAGCCATGTACCCGTGTTTAAGGGATTGTAGCCTAGTGATTCGCCTTCATTTGGAAAAATCCATATATTATCACCTGCGCTGAAATTTTGCCCTAATTTAATTTTTAATGATTCTGTAATTACGACTACTCTCTCCCCATTAGTCCCATTAATATATTCAAGAAGTGTCTCAATTGTCTCTCCATCACTTACAGAATCTATTATATATGGTTTTCCACCTAATTCCCGTTCATCTTGAGATAGATGATCAAGACCATATACTGCTGTTAATGTACTATTATCAACTTGATTTCCGCTATCAGTTGAGCTTGTAGATACCCTAAAACCTGAAATTCTATACGCTATTGATTCAACATGTGGTATATCCTCAATTTCACTATTTATAGTATCAGGTACAAACCAACCACCTGAATTATTAGCTGGTCTAATTAAAATGTCTGCAGTGCCTAATTGTCCATCAATGCTATCTAGAAACATAACATTAAAAGAATCAGACACAATCATGACTCCACCGAACAAAGCAACACTAATAACAAGTGTGATTGTCGTAAGAATGTAGCGTATTTTACGTCTTTTCATATTACGTAAAGCAATCTTTAGTATTACGCCCATTTTTTCCTTTACTCCTTTTTTTTAGATTTTTTCTTAGATGATGAGGAAATAATCCTCATCTTGTATTTTATACAATTGTTATCAATTATGTTCTATTTAAATATTTTTTAAAGTATAGTTCTCTATTCTCAACCGAAATATTCGATAAATAATATCATTTATAATGATATTTAAATATGTCGGAATTGATAAAACTATTTATTGCTTAGAAATAGGATTTCAAATATTAAATTAATGAATATAGATTAAAGATATACTAACTATCATTGCTCTGAAGCATTTTTAGTTTATTTTACATTTCTGCTTTTGCCTTTTTTGAAAGAATTAAAGTCAGATTAAATATTTCGATCCGCCTGCTACTTTTCCTGTTGGGGTAAAACTATATCGACTCTCCTTAGGTACATAATTATAAAAAAAACAACAATGAGTAATTATCTTAACTTTATGTAGAGAAAAAGACTTAATTAATCTATAAAAATAAACTTGCACAAATTCTTACTTTAATCATTTTCGAATAATAAACAAAAAAGTTTTAGAAAGATAATAAACTTCATTAAAAAGGTAATTTTTATGGGTAGACACGAAAAAACAGATGATAAACTAAATAAATATCTTCGGTTAGCTACTTTTCCCGTTGCTGTAAAATTGCTACAGAATCCCGAAGAACTAAATGATATTAAATTTTTAAAAAAAACAGAAAAACAAATAGCGCTTTGTCAAATTTTCAGCTATGCCAGGTATTATGGATGGACTATGGGTTGTGTAAAGGAGGATAATTTATGTCCGCTAGCCGAAATAAGTCTCGGATTTGAAAAATCGCACAAACTTTTCGAAGAGGGCGCTTTTTTTGTAGGAAGATACAATGAGACAAAAGAAGGAGCAAAGAAAACCACTGCTACAATGCCTAAATTACCACTTGGGCAATATTCTGCGATTGTTTCTGGCGCTTTTTATCGCATAGATTTTGATCCCGATTTGATTCTAATTTGGGGTAATTCTGCTCAAATTATGAGAATAATCCAGGGTTCTTTATGGAAAAAAGGAGGGAGAGTTTCAATGTCAACTTTTTGTGATGGAGTTTGTGCCGATACTATTTCAAATGCCATTCTAACGGGTGAACTACAGATTGCTTTTCCATGTCTTGGCGATCGCCGTTTTGCTATGGCAACTGATACGGATTTAATAACCTCAATACCTATGGGAATTATTGACGAAATAATAGAAGGTATGGAGAAAACTCACAGAGCTGGAACTAGGTACCCTATACCATATCAAATGTCGACCCCAGAATTCTTTGTAAAATTAAAGAAGCAATTAGATAAAGCAAAAAAAAATTAAGTCAATAGATTATTTTAAATTCTGTTTCTCTTTTTTCTATATTCCAATGAGTTTAATATACAATATTTTTAACATAACAAAAATTGTTTCTAAATATTGTTTTAATATCTAAAATTCAATATTCTATGAAGTGAGGAGATAAAAAATTCGAAAAAGTAAATTAATGACCTTAGATGATGCAATTTCTACTAATGTTCAAGATGGTGATCTAGTTGGGTTTGGGGGGCTTTCATTTTGGAGAAAACCGATAGAAGCATGTAGAGAAATAATTAGACAAGATAAAAAGGACTTATCTCTTTGCACTTTTGTTGGAGGGATTGAAATTGATATGCTTGTAGCTGCAGGTTGTGCGTCTAAAGTGAGAGCCAGTTTCGTAGGTATGGAAATTTTTGGTATGGCTCCAAATTATAGGAAAGCGGTTGAGTCCAGATCAATAAAGATTTCTGAAGAAAGTGAAGCTTCTATTGCTTTAGGATTAAGAGCATCCTATTTGAAAGTGCCTTTCATGCCTTTAAAAGGTATTATAGGAACGGATATGCCAAAAGTAAGGAATGATATTAAACAATTTAAAGATCCCTTGGGCTCAGATACAGAGTTAATGGCATTGCCCAGAATAGATTTGGATGTGGCTATCTTACACATTCCTTATGCAGATGAATATGGAAATGGAAATATTGCTGGAGCTGTTTGGATGGATGACGATATGGCAAAAACCGCTAAAAAAACGATTATCATAACGGAAAAATTAGTCGAAACAGAGGATATTAGGTATTTACCAGGGAAAGCGCAATTACCAATGCAAACAACAACCGCGGTAGTTAAGATACCTTACGGGGCACACCCTACAAGCTGTTATCCCTTCTATACTTTCGATCCACTTCATATTCAAGCATATTTAAAAGCAGATTTTAAAAATTATAGAGAGAAATATATTACTGGAAAAAATTCCGCTCAGTATTTAGAGGAAGCTGGAGGAGTTAAAACTATTTTAAATATATTATTATAGGAGGTTAAAGCATGACTGAATTTTCAAAAGATTATACTATAGATGAATTAATGACAGTTTTAATGGCGAGAGAAGTCAGAAATGATGATGTTATGATCGTAGGGGTGGCAACACCAATGGTCTGGGCAGCTTTTACTCTAGCTAAATTAACATATGCCCCTGATGCAATTTATCATTACATTATGGGGAATACTTTTGTTATTGAACCACGACAGGTTTCTCTTCTTTATTTAGAAATGAATACAGCACGAGCGTATAGATTCCAAAATTCTGTTGAATGTACGTTAGAATCTCTTCCCTCTGAAAAATTGACAACCATAGAATTTTTTCGACCAGCACAAATTGACCAATATGGGAATTCTAACAATATTTGTATAGGAGATTGGGAGAAGCCGAAAATTAGACTACCTGGAGCTGCAGGTATTCTAGATTTTAGCATGTTTTATGCTCGTGGCTCTTTCCTTTATACGCCACGTCATGATACAAGAACTTTTGTGCCAACTGAAAAGATATTTTTTATCTCTGGTGTAGGATTTCCAAATGGAGACCCTTCAATCTGTGGTGGTTTAGGACCTCAATGTGTAATAACAAATCTAGCTTATTTAAATTTTGATGATGAAACAAAAAGGATGAAATTAAATTCAATCCATCCAAATATTGACATTGAAACAGTAAAAAATTCCACAGGATTCGATTTGATTATTCCGAATGATTTAAAAGAAACTAAACCTCCTACCGTTAAAGAAATAAATCTATTAAGAGAGAAGGTTGATCCTTTAAAAATAAGAAAATTAGAAGTTCTTTCAGGCAATGAACGAGAAGAGCTATTAGATGAAATAATTCAAAAAGAATTAGCAAAGCAAAATAAATTTCCAAAATTACTAATTAGTTAATTGTAAATATCATGAGAATGTTTTCTCTTTTATTTAATTTTAAAAATGGGAATATGAATGGGGATCATTATTGTTATAACAGGAATAAAGAAGGATTCAACAAATGATTTTAAATAACTTCTTTATTCTATTTTTTACTTAATTAAACCTTATGTATTAAGAAACAAATCTAATATTTAATTACAGAATTATCAAAATACTCTACTTTAGAATATAATTCTATTTTTCGACCTTTTTCTTTAAGAAGAATTAAATTATTCTCTGATAATTTATCGATATGATATTTAACTGTGTTTCGAGCAAGATTTATCTTTTTAGAAATCTCAGATGATGAAATTCCTGGGTTTTTCTTAATTAATTCAAAAATTTTTGATGTAGTTTCCGATTTCGTTGGTAGATTTTTAAAGTTTTCAATTGATTCAATTGAAGTTGTAATTGGAAAATAAATAGTATATTGCCCAAATTTTTCTTTTTTTATAATATTATTCTTCAATAAAACATCTAAATGCCATTGTAATTGTCCTTTTTGTAGATCACAGTTTCGCAGCAATTCGTTTTGATGAATTCCAGGATTATTGAGGATTTCTCTTAATATATTTAAACGATTTTCATTTTCAAAAATATCTGAAAGAGTTAAATAAGATTTACCTTTTTGACCATAAGATTTTCTTATAAAATAACCTCTGTATTCTTTTACGGTAAGCACTTCAAAAATAGATAATAATACAAGGACAGCCATTAAAATAGATACTAGTATTATTCCTAGAAAGATTTCTTCATTAAGACCGAAAAAACCATCCAATAAATTAATTAACTGACATAAAACTACTATTGATATTACAAGAGAGAAAATAAACAGAATAAATTTGAATAAAAAAAAATGAGTAAATTTTTTAGATTTTTTATTATTATTCACTTTCTCATTC
>JAUWZT010000104.1 GCA_030615145.1 Promethearchaeota archaeon
GTCTAAGATTATAGAGAATATCCCCCCTATCTTTTCGAGGGATTCCCTTAAGCTGTTCTTTAAATATTTCTGATTGAAAAACAGGTAGTGGAGAGCTCATTTCGAACTACCAATTTATAATTGTATAAAATTTCCATGTGGAGCGGTTTTAACAACATGTTTTATTTTAGCTAATAGATCAGGGTTTAATAAAATTTCAATAGTATCATACCAATCTTCATCCAAATAAAAATTAACTTTTGGATTCCGTAGAGAATCAGGATTTAATATAATACTATACAGTTTATAAGCTTTAATTCTTTTATAAGCCACTCCAACACTTTCTAAGGAGTAGAGATGATCTTTTAATTCTTCAGTTTTTAAAGCCCCATATTCATAAATGATATCATCAAGTACAGTGAAGATTACTGAATATTCTTGAATTAATTCATCAATAGATTTCAGAAATTTGGTCGTGATTTTGTTTTTGCGATATATTTTTACATCCTTTTCTGCTTTGTCATAATAATTTTCAATATATTTGAGATACCCATTAAGAGCAAGATTTTTCAGGTTTGTACCGATCTTTTGATTATAAGGCCCCCACATGTGATGTTTCATTTTATAATGTGCGCCAATCATGTTTTTGTTGTATAATTCTTCCTCAAATAGAAATAGAAGTTTAGCAGTACTCATATTGGCGCTTGGTCTTTCTAATTTATTAAAAATATAAAGATCTATGATTAAATCTTCATAATTAACTCTTTTCTCCATGCTTATTCCTCCAAAAAGTTAAGAAAAAGTAGTGACCACCTTTTATTAATAGAAATATGGGATTATGGATTAATATATTTTTCTTTTTTTACTTTTTTGTAAATGTTTAAATTGAGGCGCTTTAATTATATAAATACCAAAAGATTTAGTAAAAAAAGGTGTCAAAACTTATGGAAAAAGTATTTATTTCACATAGTATGAAAGATTCTCAACTAGTGAGAGTTTTAGTTAAAAATCTAGAAATTTATAGCGTTGAAGCGTACATAGCAGAGAGAGATTATCAACCTGGAAAACAACTATCTCAGAAAATTATGCAGAATATTGATACAAGCAATTATTTCTTAGTTGTCTATACTATTGATGGTGAGGATTCTATTTATGTTCAACAAGAGATTGGATATTGGCTAGGAAAAAAAAAATTCAATGATTTCATACCTCTTGTTGCAAAAGGAATAAATCCAAGAGGTTTTTTACATGGCTTAGAATTTATTGAATTTGATCAGCAAAATCCTAAATTAGGAATTGCCAATGTGATTAATTATGTAAACCAGCAAATTAAAATCAAGAGAAAACAGCTTCTTATTGATGTTGGTGTTGGTTTAGGAATAATAGGTCTTGCTACTTTAATATTTTACCTTCTTTCCAAACTAGATGAAGATTAAAATTATTAAAAATTAAAAAAAAACCTAATTCTTTTTTTATAAATTTTTATTTTTGGTTAAATTTTATCCTAGAAAAATTATTTTTTATTAGAAATTAAGATCATTGGAAATAAATTGGAAAAATTAAAGATTTTATCGGTTTACTTCTTTTTCATGAAAGATTTTTGAATAAAAAAAAGGATAAAAATTATATCATTTTAAAACCGCCATAGACCAAATATATTTAACAGAGCAATAAGAATTACGGTACCAATAACAAATACGATAAATCCTATAAGAAACACTTTTATCAGAGTTTTTCGGCGTTTCTTTTTTGCGATTATGGCCCTTCCTTCTGAACTATGACCCGATATAACTTTTCCCATAATTATTTTGCAAACTAAATTTCAATTAAATTATTATCTCTAATAAAGATATATGTACATTTCCTTTTAAATAAGATAAATTTAAATAATCCTACTAAAATTATATAAATACCAAAATTTCAAACAAAAATGTTTAAAAATGAAATCTAAAAATAGTGCGACAATTTTGTTATTGTTTTTTTTTGCTTCATTAGGAATTCTTAATACTATTCAACCTGTAAATGCGGGAATCGTCTATGCAACTATAGAAATACTACCAGATAGAGATACCTATGTGAATTCTTCTGCTCCTGATACTAATTATGGAAATGAGGAACGGTTTTATGTAGGGGCTACGGACGAAAGTATGCCGTTCTTTAACGCGTATTTTCATTTTAATTTTTCAGATCGCCCTGATATTTTTGAGAAAGCTGAAATCTCTATCACATTTGAGAACGTAATGTATACGTTAGATTTTGACGGAACTATATTTTTTAACCCAAGTCCATTTATTTGTAAAAAGTTGTTAAACATCAAAAGAGTACCAGCAGGATGGAGTCATCGAAGAGAACGCGAGTACGAATGGGATTTGATTGTAGATAAGGAAAACCCCCAACCGTTAGGCGTTTACATCAAGGAGCTTAACGTCCAAGTCGATAACAGATACAAGAACGGATACCAAGCGTCTTTAGGAGAGTTTGCTGGACGATGGTGTCGCATCGCCCCTCTTAGAAGTACGCTTCAAGAAGCGTTTAAAGACTGTTTTGAGTTCATGAAAGCCCATAACGAGATGTGCCTTCTTAGGGTTCAATTAGACGAGCAGTATTTTATTCAGAATTATTCAACTTCTATTTTTTAAATCTTAAATCGTTTAAGTAATTATAATTAAAAAATTAAAAATTTTTTAAAGGTTTTATTCTAATGGGAAAGGATCAAAGATTAGTTGCCGAAAATCAATTTTTAAGAGCTAAGCAACTGTTTAAGGCTAGACAATTTAAAAAAGCTGGTAATAAATACCATGTAGCGGGAAATTCGTATCTTAAGTTAAATGAATTTGAAAAAGCAAAAGTCTGTTTCATTAATGGTGCAAAATCGTTTATAACATTAGAAAGATTTGACACTAGTGTAGAGTTATTGAGACAATCTGGAGAGGCTTGTTTACATGATAGTAAGTTTATAGAAGCTAACCAAATTTATAAAGAAGCCATTAACTATATTCCTAAACTGAAAAATAGCAGTGATAGGAATTCAAATTTCGTAATATTTTCGGTATTATCGTATTTCTGCTCGTTTGTTAAAGGTTTTCCTGATGAGGGTTTAGATTTTATAAAAAGAACAAAAAAAAGAGTTGATAAAGAATATTTTAAAGAACACTCTTTAATAAAGCTCGTTTCTGAATTAACAATAGCGCTAAGAGATGACGATCCAAAATATCTCGATAAAATTAAAAACAATGTTGGGCGTTATAAATTCAGAGATGCTGAATTAAAATTGTTAAAGAATGTATTATTAATAACAAAATTTAAGCTTTTAATAAACATTACATTTAAATTAGATAAAGAAACATATACGACTAAAGAAATTATAAATTTGAATTTGGGTTTTGATACTTCAAACCTCTTACAAATTTTAAAAGACTCTTTTTTACATTATGAATTAGACGAATTCAATATAACAAAAATACTAGTAAATCTCTCAGATAATTTGGCTATTAGTAAAAAATCAAAAGCTCCGTTCCGAATTGAAGTTGGAAAACAATCTCACTTAGAGTTCACATTTAAACCACATTTTCAAGTTGATAATCCAAGAATAGGTCCTGTGTTTTTAACGTGTGAGTTAAACAATAATTTGATATTTATTTATGAAACTCAATCGATAGAACCACATCTAATTTCTCCTCCTACCACATTAGACACATCGATTAAGAATTTAAGACCTCCTCTTATTGGTCAAACTTTTCCCTTAGAAATTTTGGTTGAGAATAAAGGCGAAGGAGAAGCGTTAGATGTAAAAATTGATGTCGAATTTCCCGAAGATTTGAAAGTTATGAGGGGTACCACGAATAAACAAATCTTTTCGTTAAAGACGATGGAAGATTTAAAATGGGAAATTAGTCTTAAACCCATTGAAGCAGGAGACTATGTAATTAAAATAAATATAAAATTTATGGACTCTGATCAAAACAAAATAGAAGAAACAAAAAATTTTCCATTCTCTATAAAATTATAACGCTTTTCTTTTAATTATATTTGAATTGGTTCTTTTGAGAGAGAAGTAACTTGCTCGCATTCATTTTTACCAATTATTATATCGTCTTCTAATCTTATTCCCCACTTACCTAACCAGTATAAACCTGGTTCGTTAGTGTATACCATATTTTCTTTAAGTTTATATTTGTCAGGCATTTTCCAACTTATTCTTCCTCCAATGTCATGCGCTTCAAAACCTAACGAATGCCCTAATCCATGGAAAAATAGTTTTTCATGATCGTACCCCTCTTTTGATAAATATTCGCGACATTTTTTAGCGGACATATTGTTTGGGGTACCGTCAGTAAAGTATTTATTTGCCACTTGTTTAGATTCATAAAGAGCGTTATATGCGTGAATAAATTCTTCCGTAGGATGTTTACCGACCCAAAATGTCCAAGTTATGTCAGAACACATCTCATCAATTTGCAGTCCACTATCGATTAATAAAACTCCTTGTTCAATTTTTTTCATGGAAGTATTGTGGTGAGGATCGGCCGAATGAGCTCCTGTTGCAACAATCGCTCCAAATGATGGTTTTCCTAACTTCATATATTCGTATTCTATTTTTGCTTTGATTTCATTTTCCGACATACCAACTTTAACCCAATCCGGTATCGTATCTAAGATTTCTATAGTCGCTTTACACACGTTCCGTAAGTCATTTAATTGCTCTGAAGATTTAATCCTCCTTAAATTATCTATTATTGGTGCTGCTGAAATAAACTCCGTTTGAGGAGCCAACTTTTTCAAAGAAAAATAATCTCCAGCACGAATATAATCCGCATATGCCGTACCTTCCGCGCTTAAAATACTTTCCCCAAAATTCAGAGCTATACGTGGTTTATTAATTATTGAACTTAACGATGAAACTAAATCCTTTAAAGATTTATATGCTATTACATCAACATCAATTCCTCTGCTTTTTAAAGAACGCTCGATCATAGGTGCTTCCATTTCGACGGCAAGGACTTTATGTTTCCCATCTTTTGCCACATAAATGTAGTGTCGGGCGTGAGATTCAACACCTATTAGAAATCGAGAATTAATATCGCTGTCTTCGCTACAAACAATTAACCAACCATCGCTCTTCAGTTCCTGGAGTACTTTTTGAGCTTTTTCGAACTTATTCATATATCAAATCATTTAATGGTTTTTAATTAATTTTATTAAAATGAATAAATAAAATAATCGAAAAAACCTAATACAATTGTAAATATTTCAATTAAATTTATTTAATCAAGCTCTCTAATTAATAATTAATTACACAAAATTTTGATATTATGAAGCTAAAAGTAAAAGAAATAAATTTTGAAACTGGGAATACTAAAGATGTTGTTCTTAATATTAAAGACGCTCAAGAATTAGGACAGAAAGCCGGCGAACGTATTGTCGTAAAAAATCCTCAATCAAAATCTCTTGAAGATAAATATTGGGTGGCAATACTACAAATTGATTATTCTAATTCTTTGGTTCAACCTGGAGAGATCGGCGTTTTTTTGGGTATCCTTAAAGAGAAACAGGATTTAGTTGACAATATGATGATATCCATTAAACCGGCAGATCCGCCCGATTCTTTTAAATATATTCAGAAAAAAATAAGAGGGGCTAAACTAACAACTGAAGAAATCAATAGTATAATTCACGATACAGTCTCTGGTTCTTTATCAAGAATCGACTTAGCAGCATTTATAACGGCGGTGTCTATAAATGGCATGGATAACGAAGAGATGACAGCATTGACTTATGCTGAAGCGAGAAGTGGAGAGCTTTTCGACTTTGGACCGGAAGTTTATGACAAGCATTCAACAGGTGGTGTGCCAGGAAATAAAGTTACGCTTATTATTGTTCCGATTGTCGCAGCTGCCGGGCTAACAATTCCAAAATCATCAACAAGAGCTATAACTTCTCCCTCTGGAACTGCTGATTCTATGGAAGTTCTAGCACCGATTGCTTTTGATGCTGAAAAATTGAAAAACATTGTATCGAAAGAAAAAGCGTGCATTATATGGGGTGGAGCTCTAAATACTTCGCCTGCAGATAATATATTGATCGAAATTGAACGTCCACTCCACATGGACCCAGTAGGACTTATGATTCCATCTATACTGACTAAAAAACTTTCCCTTGGAGTTAAAAAACTCGTATTAGATATACCCGTTGGCGAAGGAACAAAATTTCCTACTCCAGATAATGGGAAACAGTTTGCTTATTTATTTAAAGAAATTGCAAAAAATGTGGGGATTGAAACGGAGTGTGCCCTAACTCTTGCCCATCAACCAATTGGCCACGCAATTGGTCCGGGATTAGAAGCTAAAGAAGCGTTAACTTTGCTTATGGATTATTCAGCAGGTCCGAATTCTTTGATTGAGAAATCAACTGATTTAGCGGGCATATTGCTTGAAATGGGTGGAAAGGCTCAGAAAGGGAAGGGACAAAGCTTAGCCAAAGAGATATTGCGTTCTGGTAAGGCTTATGAAAAAATGAAAAGAATAATCGAAGTCCAGTGTGGAAATCCAGAAATAAAACCCAAAGATATTAAAATAGGCCCCCATTCTAAAGAATTTTTTGCTATTAAAGCAGGACATATAACTGGAGTAAACAACGCAATTATTAACAGTATAGCTAAAGCTACTGGTTGCCCCCATTCAAAAAATTCTGGTGTTGAGATTTTTAAAAAGCAAGGAGCAAGAATAAAGGAAGGAGATTTAATCTTTAGAATTCATTCTGATAGTCAAAGCAAATTAAAAAAAGCCGAGAAAATATATAATTCGACTGGTGGACCTATCATTTTAGGAGGTATGATGATTGAAAGGATATAATTTTTATTTTAACATCATACTTAAAAAGCTATAAACATTAAAAACTCAAATTATTGCACTTTAAGTATAGTGAACCTAATACCTAATAAAATTTACAAGTTAGTAAAAGTATGTTAAAGATTTGATTTATTTTGGTAGAATCTAAATTAATTGAGATAATTATACACGAGGAAAGATGTACAGGATGTAGAATCTGTCAATTAATCTGTTCTTCCATATATAAGAATAAATATTCCCCTACTGAAGCCCTTATTCAAATTGTTGATGTCTACGAATTGATCCCAAAAATCTCGTTCTTGGATGGATGTACTCACTGCGGACAATGTGCAAATTATTGTCTGTATGGAGCTTTAGAACTCAAGGAGGGTGAGAAATAACGGATTGGTTTGGTTACACTGGAAATATACTTGACATTGATTTAACGGAAAATAGAATGTCAGTTATTAATGAAGATGTCAGAGACCTTAAAAGGTTCATTGGCGGATTCGGAATGAATTGTAAACTTTTTGCTGATCGATTCAAACCGTTAACGGATCCATTTTCATCAAATAATTTAATAATATTTGGAACTGGACCCTTAGTAGGAACTATTGTACCTGGTTCTTCTCGAACCGTTGCAATTTCAAAATTTCCAGCGACCGGAGCCGTTGCTAATTCTTGCGGAAGTATGAGTTTTGCGTTTAACTTGAAGCAAGCGGGATTTGATCATATAATTATAACTGGAAAATCAGAAAAACCAGTATATTTACTTATATCTGACGATCATGTTGAATTATGTAAAGCTGAAGTAATATGGGGTAAAGATATTGTTGAAACAACTAATTTTTTAAAGAGGAAACATGGTTCAAGTGGAGTAATTACTATTGGACAAGCGGGAGAAAATCTTGTTAAATCTTCGATGACGCTAATAGATAAAACCTCAACTTTAGGGCGTGGGGGCCTTGGAGCAATTATGGGGTCGAAAAACCTTAAAGCCATTTTAACTCAAGGGACAAAAGGGATTCCAATAGCAGAACCAAAAAAGTTTAATAAATTGTATAATAGTTTTATTGAGCGTATTCGTAAATATCCTCATAGAGATTCGTGGATTGAATTGGGTATGTTAAGAAGTTTGCCAGTTGGCATGTTCTTAACCGCAAAAGGTCAAAAGAAAAAAGCCCGCCAATGTAGCGATAGGATGTACCTAAAAAAAATGAAAAAAAGACGTCTCGCTTGTCCATCTTGTCCTATGGCTGATAAAGATATTCTTGAAATACGTGAAGGAGAATATAGCGGTTTAATTAATTATACATCTTCAATAATTAACCCCCTATTGATGTTTACTGTAGATGGGCTAGACACATACGATCAAGCAATAAAAGCGTTTGATCTAATAAGTAGATATGGATTGGACTCATTAACTATGACCGCACTATTCGAATTTATAAGCAAAATGAATGAACGAGATATTCTCACCAATGAAAAACTAGGTATTGATTGGAAGCAGGATTTTAAGACCTTTCAGCACCTTATCGATATAATCACAAAAAGGGAAGGGTTTGGAGATATATTAGCAGATGGATGGAAAAAATTAGCTGGGGAAGATAAAACTTTTTCAAACGAAATGCTTACGGTGAAAGGTTTAGATGTCATATTCGAACCTAGGTTTTTACGATTAGGAACGATGGAATTCGAACAAGTAGTAAATCCTAAAGGCGCTCATGTTGCTTCGGGCGGATCACCGACATACGTTGGCGCTGGGGGAACTCCAGATAAAATGAAAAGCCATTTTAATCGGATGGGCATCCCCGAAACCGCTTTCTCTAGAATATTCACTCCACCCAAAAAAGAAATGGGCGTAAATGTTGGACGACTAACCAGATACTCTGAAGATTGGTACACTGTTCTAACATCTCTAGGATTGTGCGCTAGGGCTCAAATGAATAGATTTTATAGTTTAGAATTAGTAACCGAAATATACAATTTAATTACCGGATTCAATTTACATCAAGAAGAATTAAGACTATCGGCTGAACGTTCTTGGAATTTATTGAAGTTAATGAATATAAAGGAAGGTTTTTCTCGAAAGGACGATAAATTCCCTAGCGGATGGTTTAAACCATTAAAAATTGGGGAAAATGTACTTAAATTCCAAGATTTTTACGGAGAAGTAATTATTACTCAAGATATTGCCAATAAATTATTGGACGATTATTATAACGAACGAGGCTGGGATAAACAAAGTAGTTCCCCCACAATAAGTAAAATTAAAGCGCTTGCTTTAGAGAAATATTTTTAGAATTATAATAATTCTTTTTTTATAAAAAATGAAATTAGAAATTTAATGTATAAAATAAAAAATTTAAATAATTAAATCAAATTTCGAGAATTAATGGAATTATCTCCAAAATTAATTAATAAAAATTACAAGAACAAGAAGTTAGATAAAATTTCAGCAATAAATCAATTAATATCGATTATAGACAATAGTGATAATTTAGATACAAGAATTGAAAGCATTAATACCCTATCTCAGATTGAAGCTAAATCTAATGATGTTTTCAAACTATTAGAAAATTTACTAATTTCAGATTCTCATGAATCTATAAGATTTAATTCAATTAGGGTCGTAGAAAAGTTATTTTTGGATAATGCTCTTGAGCCAATGAGATGGGCTTTGAAACACGAAGAATCCTTAAAATGTTTGTTAGCAATCTCAAAGATATTAGGAAAAATTGATACTCCTCAATCAAAATCCTTGTTAATTAATAAAATAAAAAAAATAAGAAATGAGAAAATAATTGAAAATTTAAATCTCTTATTCAAAAAAAGAGATATTGAAAGTTTCTCGAGTTTTGAACTTTCACGAATTATCGAGAATTATTTTATTGTAGCCGATCTGGAAAAAAGATTTGGTCAAATTAATTTTAAGGTAAAAGAGGGTTTGATTTTTGAATTAGATTTATCCGATGTTAGTAGTCACGTTTTTGGATGGACAATTTTGAACAAATTTCCTGATTTTATGGAATTTCTAACATCGTTAGAAATTTTAGATTTAAAATTTAACAGACTTACTATGATACCTAAAACCATTGGCTTTTTATCTTCAATGATTCACTTAGATTTGAGTTATAATAAAATTAAATCAATTCCTCATTCTATTGGTTTATTAACGGCCTTGAATGTGTTGAATTTGAGATATAATAAAATAAAAAGTTTACCACTTTCTATTGGCTCTTTAAAATTGTTAAAACATCTTGATTTAAGAGCTAATGACTTAACTTCTTTGCCAAAAACAATAAAGAATATTTCAAAGTTAGAAGTCTTAGATTTGCACGGAAACAATCTAAGCAAATTAAAGGGTTCTTTCAAGGGAATGTCTTCTCTTAAGCAATTAGATTTGGGATTGAACAATATAGAAAGACTTCCTAAATGGGTAAAGCCACTTATATTTCTTAAAAAATTGGGTTTGGGAGGAAATAAATTGACATCACTTCCTTCTTGGCTTGGGTCGTTGCAATCATTAGAAATATTACAAATATTTGATAATAAGTTGATTGAACTTCCTGAGTCAATTGGTAAAATTTCTACGCTTAAAGAATTAACTCTATGGAATAATAATTTAACTTCTTTACCTAAGTCGTTTAGCTCGTTAATTAATTTGAAAGATTTAAATTTAAGTTGGAATCGTTTTGAAAATTTACCCGATTGTGTGGGAGCTCTTAAATCTCTTGAGACATTGAGTTTATGGGGGAATAAATTGAAAAAACTTCCCGAATCTCTTGAGAATCTTAAATCATTGAAAATTCTAGATTTAAACTTTAATAATATTGAAGAAACACCCGATTTTTTGGGTAAATTAGAAAAAAATGGATTGATAATTTATAAATAGTTGAGGGATTTACATTACGAGACGCACACCGACTAAGATATTTGACGAATTTAACAGAAAAATAATCGATATATCATCGGCAGTTAAACAACTAATCGCATTAATAGAAAATAGTACAAATGTTAAAGACCGCTACGAAAGCCTTCAAATTTTAAGAAGTATTGGGGATAATTTTGAAAATACTGGCCTAAAGAAGCAGGAGATTTTTAATTTCTTTGAAAATTTACTTATTTCGGACTCAGATGAAAAAATCAGAAATGAAGCCGCTCTTATTTTACTGTATAATTTTGAATATAAAGCTTTGAACCCACTAAGATGGGCTCTTCATCACGAAGAATCTCAAACTTGTTTGTATACAATTTTTGATTCATTAATAGCTATAATTCACAACCTAGAAAAAAGAAACGAACGCATTACGAAACTAATCTTGATTCACGAGATAAAACAAATCGATGATAAAGATTTTAAGATTGGCTTTGAGACTTTAAGCTTTGCCAAAGGCGCGAAAATATTTACTCGTATGGAATTAGCTGACATTTTAATTAATTATTTCACAATGATTTACTTGAAAAAGACTTATTGGAGATTGAAGTATACTATTTACCGTTGTAAAATCGTGGAGTTAGATTTTATATTTAAAGGTTTAACAAAATTTCCTATCGCTATAAAATACCTTAAAGCTCTTAAAAAGCTTACTCTAAGATACAATCAAATAATAGAAATTCCAGAGTGGATTAACTCTTTAAATTCGTTAGAATATCTTAATTTAAATGTAAATAATATAAATAAAATTCCTGACAATATAGGTTTGCTTTCTAAACTTAAAGAATTGTTACTATGGAAGAATGAACTTCAAGATCTTCCAAATTCTATCTGTTTGTTACAGTCGTTGAAATATTTAAACTTAAGATTAAACCAACTTAAACGGTTACCTTATGATTTGGGAAATTTAATAAATCTTATAGACTTAAATCTTCACGATAATAAACTCACCGAAGTTCCAGATTCAATTTCTGCTCTTAAATCACTAAAGACATTTAATCTGAATTGGAATTTATTAACCTCTCTTTCTTCATCAATTACTAATTTAAT
>JAUWZT010000168.1 GCA_030615145.1 Promethearchaeota archaeon
ATACACGCTAAATTATTCGATTACAATTCCCGAATTATTAGAAACGAAGAATTTAGTCTCGACATAGAACAATTAAACGAATTATTTGACAAACTAATCCCTATCAATTATCGAAATTCGAATGTTATAAGCGACGAAGAATTTGACTCTTATGTGTTTCCTAATCCAAATTATTACTATACTATGATTAAACAAAAACACACCAACGCGTTTTTAATCAATAATCGTAAATTGGTTATCCAAGTACCATGGCATATGCACAGTGATTTTGAAAAGACTATATTAAGCAACGCTCTGGGTAAGACAGATAAAAGCGAACAATTAAAGTATTTAGCGCTCTATATTAATCAATTTATAAACGATGTAGAATTTACTAAGTCGCTTTTAGAGAACGCTAAGGCTATCAGCGAAAAAGAATTAATAAAAAAGTTAAAAGAAAAGTTAATAGTTTCTACGATCAATAGAAATAGAATCGTTTTAATAAAAGAATTTATTAATAGACGAATTTCGCAGGATTTAAGTAATAAAATAAAGAAATAATTTGATGATTAATTAATCATTTTCTTTGCATTCTCTTCTTTACTTCTTTAAAGACATTACTTTTCTATGTAAAAGTACAAAAAAGATAATTAATTAATAAATCTCATAATTTAACAATGCAATAATTTAATTGAAAATCAAATAAAGTGAATTAAATATGGATTGGGGAATGCAAAATCGATTAGCAAGGATTATCAAACCTAAGTCTGGGCGTTGTGTAATGCTTGCCGTCGATCATGGATACTTTGGTAATATACCTGGTCAATTGAAATGTTTTGGAGATTTAAATCCGTTATTTCAATATGCTGATGCTTTAATGCTTACTCGGGGGATGTTAAGAAGTTGTGTTTCACCTGATTTTGATATTCCGATAGTATTAAGAGTATCGGCTGGAGCTAGCATGCTAAAAGACCTTTCAAATGAAGAAATTAATGTAACTATTGAAGATGCCATAAGATTAAATGTTTCAGCAATAACTTGCTCTATTTTTGTTGGTGGAGAGTTTGAAAAGCAAAGCTTAATGAATTTATCGAAATTAGTAAATTGGGGGCAAGAATATGGAATTCCTACCTTAGCGGTCACCGCAGTTGGTAGGGAAATGGTTAGAGATCACCGTTACTTAGGAATGGCTAGTAGAATGGCCGCGGAGTTAGGTGCTACATTTGTAAAAACATACTATTGTGAGAACTTTGAAAACGTCACAAGTATTTGTCCTGTACCTGTAGTTATTGCGGGAGGGAAAAAAATACCGGAGAAGGAAGCCTTACAAATGGCAAAGAATGCTATTAATGCTGGAGCTGTCGGCGTAGATTATAATTATTATTCATAATTATAAGCGCACATATGGGAAGAAATATCTTCCAATCTGACAAGCCCATCGGTATGATTAAAGCAGTTAGAGCTATCGTACATGAAAATGCTTCAGTTGACGAAGCTTATGAAATATACCAAAAAGGGCCAGTTGGCCTTTAAACATTTTTTTTTTTTTATTTATATTTATTTTAAGAAAATTTTGGGTTAAGATTAAGTTCTTAAATATTTAATAATTTTCCTTTATAATTACCATAGAGATTACACTCGCACTAATGTCTTTACCTAATATTGACAATCTTCAAATTTCTAAGGTTACTAAAAATTTATTATTAGTTCATCAAATCAAAGCATCAGGCGTCTTTACAAGGTGCGACGGTTTAATTAAATTACCAGAAAAGGGCGTAAATAGGCACGCAATTATTATAGATCTTAATATTGAACCACAGTATGCAAATGCCATATACAATTCGTTTAAGCCCATTTCGGATTATATTTGCAGTCATACGCATTTAGATCACGCTGCTCATGTACATATTTGGAGCGAAAAGGGAGTAAGCATATATTCTCCCGTTCCAGAACACATGAATTTGTTAGATAGTTATAATTTTTTAAATAACTTTGGATTTTTAGAGTTTGTTGACTTAGAAACTGGCATGAGTTTTGTTAATTCAATGGGTTATAAAAAATGTAATGAAGTTATATCGTTTAAACCCGGTGATACGTTAAGATTCGATAATTTCGAATTGCAAACCATCTCTTTTTCAGGGCACTCCTTAGGTCATGTTGGATTTTTTTTTCCTTCCGAAAAAATTTTACATATAAGTTGTATGGGATTTGACCAAACTCAACCAGGAGCAAATGGTTTTGGCCCTTGGTATGGATTTAGGGATTGCTCTATTGAGCAGACTATCAAGGATATTAATCTTGCTGAAGATATTTTTCTTAAGAAAGCAATTCAATTAACTTCGAGTCATTCATATGTAGTTAAAAATCCCGATAGAACACCGTTTAATTATATGAGAAAAAAAATAGAAGAAAATCAAGAAAAAGTTAATTCTGCGCTAAAAACACTTGACCATAAACTTACAATTGGCGAAAAAACAGAAGCGTTGCTTAAATTAGATATTTTTTTTCCTAAAAGAAAAATGAAAGGAGCAATGCTAAAAATTTACGCTTTTTGGGAATCTTGGATAATAAGAAAGCATATTGAAAGAAGCATAAGAAAAAATCTATAAATAACTCATTCGTTATTCTTTAAAGGGCTCTAAAACAACTTTTAAGGATTCTTTTGCTTCACAAACAACCTTGAAAGCTTCTCCAGCTTGACTTAGAGGAAATCTATGAGTTATTAATTCCAAGACTTTAATTTTCTTAGATAATATCCATATATAAGACTCCTGAAGATCATCAGGTGCAGCTCCGTATGATGTCGTTATCGTTATCTCATTTCTCCAATACTCGTTTATAGGGACTTCCAAATTAATACCGGGGGCAGGAACTGCAAAAAATATAATTTTACCACCAGGAGCAGCACATTTTAAAGCCTGGTTTACTGCAGATAAAGCACCAGTACATACGATAACAATATCTGCTAATCGATGATCATTCAATTCCATAAGTTTTGAGGGGATATCCTCACTAGCATAAAAAGCCTCATCAGCCCCAAACTTCTTCGCCATTTTTAACCTATATTCATTGATGTCCGTTGCAAATACTTTTGCTACCCCTCTCAATTTTGCTAGTTGAATATGCAAAATTCCAGAAACTCCACTACCGATTATTAAAACTGTTAAGCCTTTTCCAACACTAGCTAATCTTTGTGCCCTACACACACACCCAAACGGTTCGATAAAAACTGCTTCATCATACGATACCGATCTATCTAGAACAAATACTCCTTTTTTCTCGATATTTATTTTAGGAATTCTAACATATTCAGAAAAGCCGCCTGGATCGAAATTGGTACTATGAAGTAGGCCACACGCAGTATGATGACCTTGATGACAATAATGACAATCAAAACAAGGAACATGGTGAGAAACAAAAACACGATCTCCGACTTTGAGGCGTTTTACATCCTTTCCTACCTCAACAATATCGCCTGCTATTTCATGCCCAAGAATTAGATTATCTACGCCTAATTTTTTCATTTTGGCAAATCTATAATATTCTAGAACATCCGAACCACAAATCCCTGACTTTACGACTTTTACCAATAATTCTCCTGAGCCAATTATTGGTTTTGGTATCTCGTCAAGCCTAACATCGTTATTGTTATAATATCGTGCAATTTTCATTGTAATACCTATATAAATTCAAAATTAACAGTATTAAAAATAATATGTTTTTATAATTATTAAAAGTAAGATTTTTTGAAAAATTCTTTTTTAAGTTAAAAGCTTAAATTTAACGAATAACTTAAAAATTATAAAATTTACACTACAAGTTAAACACATTACAATTGTTATCATTATATAAGGATTTCCAAATAATGGAAAATGGGTCACCCAATGTATCAAAGCTTCTTGTAGATATTCAAATAGAAGTACCCAACTTAATAATATCAAATACCTTATTATTGGTTTTATCGTTGATAAATGAATAACTAATATTGTCAAAACATTAGCCCACCAAACAGCTGCGTGGAGAAAAATGTAATTTGTATCAAACCAAGTCCATAATCCAACAAGATGGCCTAACCATTCTATTGAAAAAGATAAGATGTAGAATATAACCCAGATTGCTAAAATATATAATATTTTTGGTTCTGGGATAAAATACGATGCTTTTTTCCTTTGGTGCTTTGTTACTAAATATCCTGTTATTGTAATCCCAAAAATAGATAATCCAGCTAAACTAAAATATAACAAATACGGAAGATATTGGTCGCTCAAGTTTTAATTTCATCAATTCAACTAATAAATGTTAGTTTAAATTTGTTTTTAGCCTTAATAAAAATTTCTTTCTTACCTTCACAACTTTAGAAAATTAATAAAATCTAATATTATAAGTAAATCAAAAAATTTAACTAAACAATATTAATTTTTTATATTTAGAATTATTAAATAATGATATCTATCATTATGTGAATCGATGGTAATTTATATGGAACTGAAAAACATCATTATTTTTTGCCAAAACTGGTTAACATCATGGACGGGAAATAATCCAGAAAAACTAATTTCTTTCTATTCAAAAACTGCATATTATCAAGATCCTGCAAATCCTAAAGGATTAAAGGGACATGATAATATATTTCCCTATTTTAAAAAATTGTTGGCTGCTAATCCAAAATGGATATGGCGAATGACTGAGGCTTATCCTACTGAGAAAGGTTTCATATTAAAGTGGAGAGCGGCAATCCCGGTGAATTCTGAAGAGATAACAGAATACGGGATGGATATTATAGAACTTGAAGGTGATAAAATTATCCGAAATGAAGTTTACTTTGATCGAACAGAGCTAATATCCTTATTAAAATCAAAATAATAAAATTTTAATAATATTTAGATGTGGTAAATAATGGTTGAAGTAAGAAAAGAATTGCTTTCCCCTTGCGGCTTATGGTGTGGGGTTTGTTCAATATATATTGCGCATAAAAATAATAATTTAAAGTTTAAAGAAAAATTATTCCCAGTATATAAAGCATTTGCGAAAACTGCAGACGATATAGCTTGCACAGGTTGTCTATCAGAGGGTACTGTTTTCCCGGTTTGCCAGGTGTGCGCGATCAAAAAATGTTGTAAAGATAAAAATATTGATGGTTGTTACCAATGTGAAGAATTTCCATGTAAGTATATTGATAACTTTCCCATCCCAGTTGGGAAAAAAGTCATTCTTCGATCAGTTCCATTTTGGCGTCAACACGGAACCGAGAAGTTTGTTGAAGCAGAGATAAACAGGTATCACTGCCCAGATTGTGGAAATCAACTATTTCGTGGTGCAAAAAGGTGCAACAAATGCAAAGTGCCTGTTAACATAGATTAAAATAGATTTTAAAATAAAAAAAAATTATGACCTGTTTTTTTGATTGCTTCTAACAAGCATTTTAAAAGTCTTATCCTCTAAATTGTTGAACATTTTAAGTTCATCATTCAAGAATTCGCTTAATGCGGTTCTAATAGCCTCGCTTCGACTCGGGTATAATCCTAAATCATTTAGAGTTTGAATTGCTTCTAGATATTTTTCAGGTAGGTTTATAGTTATAATTTTCATCTTTCTCAACCCTTTGTTTAAAAATCATAGCTTTTAACGTTTATATATTATTCTTATTTCGTCGGATTACTTATAAATAAAGAGTATTAACGCTTTGATGGTATTAACGGCTTAATTGATGACGAATATATAATATTATTACCTTAATACTTGGAAAAAAAATAAGATCAGAATGGTTTATTAATGGATTTAATGTGCAACACCAGTGAAAACGAGGATTTATATAGCTCTGCATTCGTCATCTCTTTGATTTCTTTTAAATACATTAGACTATAATCTGCTTCCCGCTTCAAATAGTTAATATCTTTTGTCTTATGCTCGTAATCCAAATAAGCATCAACTTGTAATATATTTTCATCTAACTTTTTAGGAAACTGAGGTGTCATATTAAAAGTGAACAGTAGATCTGGTTTTGAAGACTCAGCAGCATCAAATACAAATAAGATGTTTGGTTGCGCGTAAGAAATAAACGATTCTAAATTGTGAAACAGATCATCAATTTTGATGTTCAGTTTAGAATCTTCTAAGATGCTACAATCGCTAATTTTTGGAAATATAAATTTCTCCTTTCCTCGAAAGGCACTATCTATTTCGCTTGAACTTAAAAATTTCTTAAAGATCTCGTCGTTTTTCTTTAAAACAAATTCACTCGTTATTGGATCAGATTTGGCATATACCATTAGAGAACTTGATGATAACAAATTGATTTTTTGGAAATATATGTTGAAATCAGGGTTATATGGCAGATTAATAACACTTTTATCGCCACCCAGACCAAGTTGAGCCATAATATTCATTGGGCCTTGGCTCGTTAAAGTTAATAGAAGAAATGATTTGAAATTTTCAAGTTCGATAAAATTGGTAAAACCATTAAAAAATTCATCAACGATATTAATTTTATTATTTAACGCTTCGGACATATTCGGATCATCTAATAAATATAATATTTCTTTAAAGAATTAATTATAATTAAATCTAATCATGATATTTCAAAATAAAATTACGGAAGGATTCTTTAACTTCTTGAGTTATATGATGCTCAATATCACACGATATCTTTTCTACGAGTTCGTCATCGCTTAATTTTAAGATTTCTTTAAAGAAAGTCCGAAGTAGAGCGTGAGTTTCTTCTAGTTGAAGAGCATATTTTTTTCCCTTATCAGTAAGTCTAATTGTTTTTCTAGGTTCCCATTTTATCAAATTTTTATTTTTTAGCTTATCTAACATTCCAGAAACTGAAGCGGGTTCGACCTGTAGATTCTCTGCTATCTCTTTATTAGTTACCCATCCGCCTTTTTTTTTCTTTGAAATATTATAGATTATATCTAAATATCTTTGATAACTCTCGGGTATTTCTGATATTTCTGACGAAATTTTTTCTTTAACGCTCATCGTTTTCTAATTAGAAATAATAATTATTATTTTTACCTTGCCAAGTTTCATAACATTAATCATTCTTAAAAATTTATTTATTTTCAGTAAAAAGTACTTGAAATATTTATCAATTACTTATCATGCGATGTTTTAACCAAGTTTTGAAAAAAATTATAATAATTAAATTTTTAATTGGAAGTAAAATTTTGAAGATGGGAGCTAATGATAAAAAATTTTCCTGGTAAATTAGTATTGGTTGTAGGTAATTCAGGCTCAGGTAAAGATTCAATAATTTCTGAAGTAGTTAAAAGATTTCCATCTGATTTAAAAGAAATCCATCTTACTCAGCGATATATTACGAGATCATCTTCAAAAACAGAGGATAATATCGCTATAACTCCAGAAAGATTTAAAGAAATGTCTCATCAGAAGAAATTTGCTCTTGAGTGGCACATTTACGATTTGGATTATGGTGTTCCAATAGATATTGACGATTGGTTAAAAAAAGGACACCCAGTAATCGTAAATGTTAGCCGAACAATTGTGAAAAAAGCTCGTAGCATTTACCGTAATATTTTAGTTGTTTTTATCAAAGTTCCCTTCGATATAACTCTTAAAAGAGTAAAAGAAAGAGCCCGAGAAAGCGGAAAACTTTTACAAGAAAGAATCCAAAGAGCAAAGGATAACCAAAATTTTCCCGCCGCGGATGCTATCGTGGATAATTCTGGAGAATTGGAAATTGCTGTCGATCAATTCCTAAGTTGTTTAATGAGAGTGGTTAAAACATAAGAAATTTTTAAAACGCATAAAATTTTTTTACTAAGCATTATTATAATAATTACTTCTAAGGCCCGGTTTGTATAGAGCGCCAGAAAATTGCTCTGGTGTCGTATAATGGTTAGTATTGGGGACTGTGAATCCCTAGAAGTGTAAGAATATCCTTATTACTGGGGAAAGACGGGTTCAATTCCCGTACCGGGCCCTCTTATATTTTATAAGTCCAATTTATTTACTTTAATGCGCCTTATTTTACTCTATAAACAAGAAAATTAAAATCTTTTA
>JAUWZT010000036.1 GCA_030615145.1 Promethearchaeota archaeon
GAATTTGAAAATATAAGCAACGCAAATTATTCACTTTTCACGGATATTGATATGATTAAGCTCAAGAAGATAATAACTGAGGATATTAGAGGTAAAATTGAAAATATCGGATTTAACGAAGATTGGACGATTTCTTTAGAAATGTTTCCCGAAGTAAATATTCATTTAGTTTATTCTTATTTTGGAGATGAATTTGGGGATGGTATTACGGCCGAATTTAAGTGTTTTTTTTCGGGAGAACGAGTAACCTTAGTACCCGGTGAAGACAGCATAACTTACGTTGATATTATTTTTAATTTTATGGAAAGAATGATAAAAAATAAAGAACCCTTTGAAAAATCTTACGATAAAAAAACTGAACTAATGCAAAAGGTATTAATCCAACGAAAAGAGCCCTTCAATTTATTAAAAGACGAGGATCAAAAAGATTTAGCCTCTTTTTTAGGGGCAGAAGTCTGGAAAACGGGTAACGAATGGCGAATCAAAAAAGAACTTTTTCCAGATATTTTTATAGAATTAGTTTATGATAATCAAGAGGGGTTAGATATCTTCTATTCAGGTAAGGCACTCCTTAAAAAAATCGGAAGTTATCACATGGAGTTAGTAGGAATTTTCTTAATTAATCATGTGCTACGTTATATTACACTAAATAATCTCGAAAAGGAGTTACCTGATATTTGTTATATCATGTTTTCAAGATATTATACTAAACAAAAAAATTGGACTCATAGAAGAACTTAAGAAATAAAAAAAAATATTAGATAGTTGTCCATAATATAGTTCTACCTTGCTTACGAGCACGTTTTATTTTTTTAGCGCTTTCTAAACCAGACATCACTTTCCAGATCTGTGAATTGCTTAATTTAAAATACCTTCTTAGCTCCGGGGTTGACATTTCTGTACCGTTTAATAAATTTACAATTAACCTTTTAATTTCTTCAACTGTATCCTCACTAGATTCCGGTGTATCGTTTTCATCTTCTAAAAGATCCATTTCATGGGCAATCCTTGAAGCAACTTTATTAAGTTGTTTAATGTTGTTATCAATACCACGAGGTTTCATGAACAAACAAGTTAATTCTAAATCTTTTGGAAACGCAACAATATAAAAGTTATCATATAAAATAGCACGAGGTTTTTTTCCTGCATTACCTCCTCGAAATGCTAGATAAAAATTCATAGCGAAATCTTCAAGGTTCATTAAATTGGTAGGTGCGCCATATTCTTTTTTCCACTTGAGAAAAGGACCGTCTATCATATCAAAACCTATTAAAGCCGCACCAAAAAGCTCTTTTTCGTTAAAGTTCAATTTCTTTTAACCTCCTCCTAATTGCGATTTGTTTCAATTCTTTTCTAATAATATCCATTAATTTAATTCTTTCCTTGGGATTAATAGCCGTAAGTCCATATGTCTTAACTCGAAGAATATCTTCTACGCGATCAGGACTCATGCGACCATCGTTCTTTTGCAAATCTTGTTTGTTTGCTATTGCTATAATTGGGCATTCTTTACCGACAAAATGCGTAGCGTAATTAATCAATTCTCGTGAATTTAAAACATTACGCGGAGTCGAATCAGTTACGATAAAGATTACATCTGAGCCTAAAAGATAATCTTTAGAATAAGCCTTTAAGTAATTTTTTTGACCTCCTAAATCCCAGATGCGTAGATAATAATCGTCTAACTTGACCGTTTTTAAATCGAACCCATGGGTAGGGAAATATAATCGATCAATCGTATCTTTTGATAGAAGCTTTAACATAGTTGTTTTGCCGACTGCAGGCGAACCTATGAATGTTACCTTCATTAATTTATTTATTTCTGAACTCAACATTTCTTAAATCATTACGAAAAGAATATATATTTAATAAAAAAAAGAGAAAATAAATCATATATCTATATAATATCGACATATTATGATTTTCTCATGAAAGAATCAGAAATGTTATAAATCCAAAAATTTAGAGCTAAAAAATTACTCCAAAATTAATATTATAAAAGAACAAGAGGAGGATTATTGAAAAGAGAGTTGGAATAATTAAACTGTATGTGAATAATCCTTGAGATACTTTTATGGATTTCATTAAGGTATTCATAATCGTTTGAAAATATCTAGGATTCCCCCAAATTTTGATCCCCTCAACTACAGAATCGTAATAAAAAAACTCGACCTCTTCTAAATTTTTTTCAGCTTTAGTGATTAAGGAATCAAGTTTTTCTAAAATCTTTTCTAATGTAATTTTATCCCCGATTGGTGAATAACCTCTTCGAGTAAATTGTCTAGCAACTGTATGGGAATCCGAAGTTGTTATTTCCCCTCTCTCTATCCCTCTATTTTGTAGCATATTTAAAATATAAGAACGAATATCAACATAGGCATTGTTCGCGTCAAAGTGGATGAATACCGTTTTTTGATCAGTGGTTGTGTCTTTAAAAAGGTGGACTACTAACCCACCTGTTCCAATTCCATCCTTTTCAGAATAATCGGCCATCAGATCTTTTGCGACACCATATTGTACAATTAATTTGTTAGTGTCCTCTTTTTCGTTTTTTTTTTTAGAGGTTAAAAATTTCTCTGATACTGAAATAAGATCTTTCGCCTCTAAAGAATGATTTTCTATTAAAACTTCGTCGCCAATTATAGAATTATGCGAATCAATAATAATTATCTCGCGGTAACCTTTTGATTTTGCTATTTTTCTAATTTCATCACCTATTTGAGCTTGTATATCATCAGAAGGTAGAGGATGTCTAGTTAAAAAAACAATAGCTATATTGTCTATATCAATGCCGATTAATTTAGCAGAATTCGACATTTTTCTTGATACTTTTTTTATTTCAGTAATCCATTCGTTTTGAGAGTTCTCTTCGATATATTTTACATCTCTTTTTATTTGTTTTAAAACTTTTTCGAGTTCACTTTGGGATGTTAAATTTTGCGTGTGATCGTTGGTTGTATGATAAACGGTTGTTCCTGGAACGTATTTAAAAGCCTCGTAAATGAAAGCAGGTAAATCAGAAGAACCACACGTTTTAAAAGGTCCAAAATGAATATGGGGGATAATAAATAATCCCTTTAACTTTTTAGATTTTTTACCCCGAATTGCAAAATATTGAATCTTCACATCAGAAAGAATACCAATTTTATCGAAATAATCTTCTAACATATCATCGTTGCCTTCTGTCATCATAGAAAGCACGAAAGCTCTAATAAATGGATAACCGCCCATACCTGTCGCTTGCCTATATACATTACTTACTTGAGACATATTCCATGCGTAGGGAATTGCGAAGAAAAATGCACATACCATAAAAAACAAGATAGCTCTAATGAAAAATAATAGTGGGAGCTGAGATGCGAAAATACTAAAAAAAATTATGGCAACTACGGGTTGAATAAATGCCAGAATAAAATTTCCATATTTTCCAACGGTTGTAAATGAAAAGTGTAAGACATAAGAAATAATATAAGCTAGAATTGTACCAAGAATAAAAAATACTTCTTGAAAAGTAACATTCCTAAGAAAAATTGAAATAATTTGACCAATTATTAAAGAAAGACCAATTATTCCAGTTATAACAGCATTCAATTGAATTCCCCATCCTTTGGGAGGCGACGCTAAAATAGGAGCTCGCTTTGAATAATAGAAAATTGATAATACTATACCTGCTCCCATTGTTATATAGAACGTAATTATTACGTTAGAGAGATAAAAGAGACTCCAAATTCTTGTATAAAGCGAGTTTAAAATAAATGATAGAAATCCAATTATGGTAGGTAAACTAAAAAATATTATGTACGCTGATTTGCGCGTTGAAAAATAATCTAAGTATGAAATAATCCCAGGGATATTACGAGTTGGATGTTGTTGTGCATACATTGACTTTAATTGTACCACTTGGTAATTAAATGAATTATTATCATCAATATTGTAGATTCTTTTAAGTTTTAGTAAAACTAATTTTTTTTTATTAAATTTTTTACTATTCCTACTTGTAATTAAATGAATTATCCTTATTATTAACTTTTTTTAAGAAATTATAAATAATTACAAAAATAATAAAAATTATGTCGGAAGCTTATCCAAGGATGGAAAGATATTCAAATAAACGGTTTAGCGAAGTAATATCTGAAGGGTTTAGATTTTTTGGTAAAAATTACTTGACTTTAATTGTACCACTTGGTTTGTTTCTGCTAATTTCGTTAATAATAAAGAATTTATTAGTAGCCGATCTTGTTTGGCAATCAATACAAATAACACCCGCTATTGCTGATATTCTTAATATGGATCCTTCTGCTCTAACAAACGAGGATCTTAGTCTTATGATGGATTATTTAGCTCTGACTTTATATAGCGGGTTCATTAGCGGTTTAATCATAACTATTTTTAACGTACTAGCTATGTGCTTGGTTAGTAATTACCTCTATAACAAATTTATAGGGAACGAAACAAAGTTTTTCTCCGAATTTAAAAAAGCAATAAATGGAAAATTAATATTCGTAATTCTTTTATTAGGAGTTGGAATTTCTATAGGATCTTTTCTTCTCTTTATTCCGAGTATTTTCATATATGGGTATTATGCTTTTTATGTTTTCACGTATAATTCTGATGATTCCAATCAGCCAGTAAAAGATGCGCGAGAAATAGCAAGAAAGTCTTTTTGGAAAATAATTGGAGTTTTTGTAGTCAGTAATCTAATTATAGCGATCATTGATTTCTTTTTTCACTTACTCATTGACGATTTCTTAATTCAATTCTACAAAACCTCTTGGTTTAATCCTTCCTCAAGAAACTATGGCATGATAATTTTATACGATTTAATATATTATATCGTTGATTTTATTTTTGCTCCGTTGTTTATATGTTTATTGACTTCCCTGTATGTATCTTTAAAGACTAGAAAAGAAAGCGTTGTCCCATACCAAACTTCTTATACTCAAACCCCTCAGAGTTATGGAACGCCATATCGTGATGAATCAAGTTCAATTAAGAGTATTGATGCTGTTGATAAACCAGGATCTGGTTTATATTGCCCTTTCTGTGGGCAATTTGTGAAGAGTAAAAGGCGATTTTGCCCTAATTGTGGAGAACAGTTTAATTTCGAAATTTAAGATAATTAATGGTGTTTTTTATGAATTTTAACGTTACTCGTAAATTTGAATTAAATACGGACGATCTTAATAACCCTATCGTATTAATAGGTTGGCCTGGGATCGCATTAGTCGCAAAGTTAGCGATAACATCTATAAAGGATTCCATTGGTGCTGAAGAATTTTTAGACATAGAATATTCTGATTTTCCGCCCAAATCTAATGTTGAAAAAGGGAAATTGGAAATCCCAAGTGCAAAAGTTTATTATAAATCAAGAAAACAAGAAAAAGAACAAGATTTCTTTATATTAACGGCCAATTATCAACCTCAAACCTCAGAAGGCGTATTTGATTTTTCTCAAAAGTTTTGCGAAGAGATGAATAAATTAACAGATAGTAAAATTAAAATGTATATCAGCACTGGTGCTATGGTTATTGATAGAGTAATAGGCACATCGCTTGTGCATGTTTGTGGAACGGATCAAGAAGTTGTTGATTCTTTTTTGAAATACGAAAATACTAAACTAATGGAAGGTGGAGTTATTGCCGGAGCAAATGGGATCTTACCTGCTTGGGCAGGAAACAAGGGCTATGCACCGGGGGTGTGTTTGTTAGCAGAAACATTACCATTGCCTATGATGGCACTGGACCCTCGCGCATCTAAAGCTTTAGTTACAATTTTAAAAGATTATTTCAACATCAATATGAATTTCGATGAATTAAACAAACAAATTGAAGAAATGGAACATGTAATTGATTCGTATAAAAAGCAAGCAGAGCACTTTATGAAGGGGACTCGAGACGATCGAGGTCTTGATTCTTATTTTCGATAATTCTATCTTTTTAAAATTACTTCCTTATTAATGTTACTTTGAAGGAGTGAATAGTGCTTAGGACCTACTACAAAGGTTAATAATTTATAATGTTATCAATTTTATTAACTAATAAAATTATTAAATCTAACTAATTTAATGTGAAATTTATATGAAATTCTTCAAATTGTTTGAACCTTTGAAAATTAACAATATAACCCTTTCAAATCGGATTGTGATGCCTGCAATGCATCTCGGCCTAGCTAACGACGGATTTATTACAAAGAAGTTAACCAATTTTTATGTTGAAAGAGCGAAGGGAGGCGCGGGGTTATTAGTTGTAGGCGGATGTTATGTAGATATATACGCAAAAGGATTACCGTCAATGATAGCGATAGATGACGATAAATATCTTACAAAATTAACTGAATTCACTAAAGCAATACATGATGCTCGAGAAGATGTTAAAATCTGTTGTCAGTTATATCACGGTGGAGCTTACGCTTTTCCACAAATTATAGGTCGGCAACCAATAGCACCTTCGGCAGTTTACAGTAAATTTAGTAAAACCACACCTAAAGAAATGACGCTGGAAGATATAAAACGAGAACAACAAGCATTTGTAGATGCTACCATCCGTGCGAAAAAAGCGGGTTTTGATGCAGTTGAAATCTGTGCCAATGCAGGATATTTGATGGATCAATTTATTTCTCCAAAGACTAATAAAAGAAATGATCAATACGGTGGCTCTCTTGAAAATCGTTTGAGGTTTCCAATTGAAACAATTAAACTGATGAAATCTAATGTACCTGATTTTGTTATTGGATATAGAATTTCTGGAGATGATTTTGTACCTGGAAGTAATACTTACAAAGAAAAAGCAATTATTGCCGAAGAATTAGGAAAATATTTAGACTACTTTAATGTCACTGGGGGATGGCACGAAACTAAAACACCACAACTGACGATGGATGTTCCAGAAGGGTGCTATACTTATCTTGCAGAAAACATTAAGAAACATGTATCAATTCCGATTTTTTCTTCAAATAGGATCAATACTCCCGAATTAGCCGAACAAGTATTAATGGCGGGTAAAGCCGACGCTATATGCATTGGCCGGGGATTGATTGCTGATCCATATCTTCCAATGAAAACAAGGAAAGGCGAATTAAGAGATATAATGAATTGTATCGGATGCAATCAAGGATGTTTCGATAATGTTTTTAGAATGATGCCAATAACTTGTTTAAGAAATGCTCGCGCCGGAAATGAGGCTAAAACTGAACTTAAACCATTAAAAGAAAAAAAGAAAGTGATGATTATTGGGTCAGGTCCAGGGGGATTAGAAGCTGCGAGAGTTTCTGCTATTAGAGGTCATGAAGTACATATCTTTGAAAAAGAAGATAAAATTGGAGGTTTATTAAATATAATCTGGGTACCGCCTGGAAGAAACGAGTTTAAAAGAATGATTGAAAATTATACTTACTGGATTCAAAAACATGGAATTCAAATGCATCTCCAGCAAGAGGTATCAATAGAAAAAGTAAAGGAATTTAATCCTGATGTAGTTTTTATTGCAACTGGTTCGAAACCAACAAGACCTCCTATAAAAGGCATAGACCGAAAAAATGTTTATTGGGCTAACGATGTTTTTAGTGGGGATGCTCCAGTGGGTAAAAACAATGTAGTAATTGGAGGAGGTGCCACTGGAATTGAATTAGCAATATTTTTAACTAAATATGGTGCACTAAGTCGCGAAGCGTTTGATTTCCTTACTTTTTACAAAGCATTAGAGACAGATATAGCTTTAGAAATGCTCCATGAAGGAAGAAACCAAGTAACTGTGCTAGAAATGCTACCAAAACTGGGTTCCGCTTTAGGAAAAACCACGAAATGGGTGCTACTTGATAAATGCGACGCTTTAGGCGTAAATTTAATTACAGGTGTCAATATTCAAGAAATTGGAGATGATTATGTAAATTATTTAGACGCTGCTGATAAAGAACAAGTAATTAACAACGTTGATTACGTATACTACGCTACGGGTGTGGAACCAAATGATTCTCTCTCTAAAGAGATTAAATTATTAAATATAAAGGTAGAAAAAATCGGAGATGCAAGAAAACCACAAACGGTAATGGAGGCTGTAGCTAGAGGTTATAAAATCGGAAATGCGATTTAAAATCTTTTAAAAAACTTTTAATATTAATTTAAAATACTTATTAAAAAAAAAAAAAATTATTGATTAAAGTGCAAGATACCGGCTCCGGCGAAGCAGACGAAAAAATAGAGCATAAAATCTCTAATAATTTAAGAGGAATTAATGAACAATCACGAAATTACATTAGAGACATTGTAGGTTTAATCAATAAAGAAATTGGAATTAATAAAATTTTATCTATTATTTTATTTGGAAGCCAACAAGCAAATAACGATAATACTATTGTTTCTGACTGTGATCTCCTCTTTATTTTTAAAAATAGAGTTTCAGACCATCATATTAAAGAAATTGAACGGTATTTTATCGCTTTAGAAATAAAACATAAGTTTAAAGAACCAACTTCAAAACTAACTAGTAATGTATTAGGAGTTATACAGCAATCAACGGGGATGTTTATAAGCCACTTTCTTACTAAACAAAAATATTGGGAACAAGCGGTCTTTTATAAAATCTTCCGAGTAAATAAAGTTTTTTCTGCTATGTTTGCCCCTCGAAATATTGTTTTGAGCAATGTAATTCAGAATAGTACTATTTTGTATGGCGATGATTTAAGAAATATTATTAAACCAAAAATCAAAATTTCTGTTCGAGAGATGTTTAGAAGTACCGTAATGAACCTATTTATTTCCTTTTTTGCTTTATTAATCGCACCGAGAAAAGAACTTAATTCAATAAAATACCAATTAGAGGCAATTAAATGGTCTTTAAAAGCTTCGAACTATTACTGTTTTGAAGACTCAGAAGTGTTAAATACTATTGTCGAACGATTTATTTCGTTTGAAAAGCCTAAAGCCCAATCAAAAGCTAAACGCTTCTATTTTTTGTTCCTCGCGTTAAGAAACCAACCGTTTAATAACTTAAAATTTATGCTACAGTGTCCCTTTAGGATTTTAAAGATTCACATTAAAGCAATACTTTTTAGGAAATTAACAAAAATAAAAATTACCAAAACCATATTTGAAGTAAAGGAAGATATCATATCGCAACGGGATTTTCCAATACGATATTAATTAAAAATTAGTAAACTTAAAAATTAAATTGGTTAATAAATTAGAATTTATTAGATAGTATATTTTTATATTACTAAAGGTATATTAGTATTTAGTATCAAAAATAAAAATTTATTTACAACAAACACCATATTAAAATGGAAAACGACGATATTGATATTAAGGAATTATTTCTTGATATTTTAGCTATAGTAAAGTTCGAGCTTCGCTTCTATAAAGATAAAGAAAGCCCAATGTTCACTCGAATTGTCAAAACGAGAGTGTTCCAACAAAAGCTTCAAAAGTTAAAAGATTTCATTAATGCTTATTTTGAGATTATGTACAGAGGCGATGAAAGCCCAATTAATCAAGTTGCTTTGCGTACTCAACTTGATAATGTTGCGAGAATCACTAATTACTATAATGACCTGTCTAGTTTCTATAAGGA
Organism: Promethearchaeota archaeon; assembly: GCA_030615145.1. Classification (GTDB taxonomy): domain Archaea; phylum Asgardarchaeota; class Lokiarchaeia; order Sigyniarchaeales; family SOKP01; genus SOKP01. The sequence continues at coordinate 9,564 of JAUWZT010000036.1, forward strand.
TCAAACACAAAACCTCATTACAAAAGAGAAACTTCTAAATTTGATTGATTACAGCCATATCGAATCCCTGTTTTTGGTGTTTACAAATATCCTAGATTGGGAACATTACAAGAGTAGCCTAATTTTCCCTCACGACAAGCAAAAAGAAAAGCTTTTAAAGGAATTTCTAAACAAACTTGCCAGCTCTGACATTAAGGAGATCGACGATTTAATTGATCTCGAGCAAACTATTGATACTTTCGTAAAAAGCATAGAAGTGGAATTATAAACTTTTCAAAATTTATTGATAATATTGTAAAATATGCCACATCAATATACTCTTTTTTCTTCTTTGATATAACATAAAGAGTAAATTATTTTTCTAATCTTGTGCATATAAATTCAAAAAAACTCTATTATTTTGGAATTTCTTTATTCTCGTGCGACAATTAGTTAAAAATGTTTTTATACTCGAATTTTCATGTAATAGTAAATAGAACATTGATTGAATCGATGAGATTCAAGAGCGCAAGCTCAAGCACTACATGAATTCTTATATAGGTATAGGAATATATTTAAAATGGATTGCGTAGCTAATATCTTAGATTTTTACAATAGCAAATCTAAGGACGAGGAAATAGACATATCTCACTTTAATAAAGTTGGGTTAAGCAAGCTCCTTATTAAAGTCATGAAGAATTTTAACAAAGGGCGAACCAACGATTTAGAGCTACAAAATTGTTTAATATTGCTCGTTAATTTATTCTCTAACGACGATAGTCCTGATTTTTATAATAAAAAAGGAAAAAACGTTCAAGAGCTATTGGATAACGATAAATCTAATTATAAAGATATCTTAAAATCAGAGTTTCTACCTAATTAGAGAGAAGTAAGGTTCAATCAATTTAAAAAACTTTTAATTCTTCTTCCTTAAATTTGTCATAGTCGTTAAAAATAGCATCTATTTCGCTCAATATTTCCATAATGGCTGTTTTTGTCTTTTTGTCTTGACCAAAAGTGTCTATAATCACTTTATATAGGTTAACATTATATTCCAAGGTTAATTCTAAAATCTTTTTTAAATCTTTCTCATTTATTCCTTTTTCTTCTAATTTTTTGAAGACACCCTCAATATCTTCTTTCAATTTATTTGTTGCGATTAAAATACTGGAACATTTCTTGAACAAATCTTGCTCTTTTTCGTAAACAAAAAGATCTTCTTCTGTCAACTGCGAATTATCGCCAATCTCCTCTAATCTTTCATTTAAAAGGTTTTTAACTCTCTCGTAAATCTTTATTGCTAATAAAATTTTTTCCTTACTTTTAATTAAGTCGTTTTTTCTTAATAATCGAGCTTCAATGATTTTTAAATACGCGTCTTCGTAATAAATTTGAAGTTCGCCGAATGTACTTTTTTCTCCTTCAGCAATATTAAAAATAATTTGTCTTAAATCCTCGTTAAGCATATCTATTTCTTTAGCAGATAGATCATCTAAATTAAGAATTTTAAATATTTGATTAGCCATAGTTTTAATCGATAACGCTTTAATATTCAATTCATGAGCCCTATTCTCAATGTTAGTGATGCTCCTAACTTCTCCTACTTTTTCGCAATAATTAAAAATCTTAATAGCGTCATCAAGTAATTTATTAAATTTTATTTGATTAGATAATATGTAATATTTTGAATCTTGTATTTTTTGAATAGCTCTATCCATTTGGATTTCCAATTCGAATATATAATCTAATAAATTTACTTGCTTCCTTTCAGAAAGAATTTTAGACTTGCTTGCCATATCGACCTCTACTGATTTACCTGCGAAAAACCAAAGTAGAGCTGAAGGTATCCAAAAAAAGATAGAAAAAATCATCATATTAAATACACTTCCAAGAATCGATATTAAAGTGAATGATATTAATAAAGTAATTCCCTTTCCAACTTGTTCCGAAAGGCTAAAAAATGAGGTAGAAGTACCCTTATGTTCGGGAAGATTTACATCTACCATAACTGCATTCTTGTTAGAAACCCATCCTGTACTTAAGATCGAACCTATAAACCCAAAAATGAAGTAATAAATGTAGCTCGGATAAATCTTAAAAATCTCAATAATTGTTGAAATTATATAAGAGGTAATCTCTTCAGTAGGGATTGGATCTGGATAACTTAAATTAGTAACAAATTCGCTACTAAGAGTTTGAATAGAAAAAAGAGTTAAGAAGACAAATGGAATGCTTAGTATCATACAAATTGTCGCTAATCGCGTTCTATTTTTCTTATTTATTCGAAATAAAATATCGCCAATGTAAGACATTATCACATTTCCCAGTAAGTACCCTATACCTAGTAAGCCAGCAAATATCGTCGCGGTTTGAAGCCTAATTTCGTTAGGTAATACGTTGAAGTAATGACTTGAAAGCATAGAAGTCATAAAATACACTAAGATCGTTCCAGGAATGATCGCGAAAAAGCCTTGTATTATTAAATATCGATTAGTTTTCTTTTTTAAGAGACTTGACAAATCTTTTTTTGAGATTTTATAGCTATACTCCAAGTTCATCTCAACCATGTCCAATAGCTCGTTCTCGCTAGCACCGCGCTGAGGGATTTTAACAAAAAATAAAATAAATACAATTACCATGCTAATTCCAGATAACAAAAAAAATGGAAACCTCCAACCTAGTATTGGTCCTACAAAAGAAGATAAACCCTGACCCACACCATTGGAAACTGAACTTAGTATTGCAAGCGTACCAAACCATCCAGACCTTTCATCAGGGGGAATCGCATCAGAAATAATTGAATAACCAACTGGCAAGACGCAACCAAGCCCCATTCCACTCGCCATTCTAGAGATCAATAACATTGAAAAATTTGTGGAAAAAGCAGTTAGTATCATCCCAAAAGTCCAAGAAAAAGCTCCTGCCATTATTACTTTTATTCTATCAATACGATCGGTATAATACCCCCAAATTAAAGCAAACGAAGCGCTAGTTAACAAAAAAAACGCATCTGGAATTGCTATAAGCGCTTCAGGGATATTAAACTCAATCCTAATTACCCCATAGCTCGGAATTAGCATGTTAGCACATGCTATTGACACAAATAGTAAGAACATGACTAAAATAATAGGAGCTAAGTCCTTTATTTTAATCCTTGTGAGTTTTGGCCGTCCGATAGCAATTACCAATTAAGTGTAATTAATTATGTTAAATATTAAATAGCATTTGGGAATTAAAAAAGCTTGCAAACAATGTAAATTATCCAAACTGAGTATTTAAAGATAAGAATTACTAAAAATTTAACTCTGGATTAAATAATATTTTAATGCCGCCTCCACATGGACCTCTACCGTATCGATTAGTTTAATGTTAGTATCTTTTTGTTTGAGAATTAACGGTAGCTCAGTACATCCAAGAATTACACAATCTACTTCGTAATTATTTATTATATTTAAGAGTCTTTGCTTACTTTCTTCTGTAAAATTACCGATCACTAACTCATCAAAAATTATTTGGTTTATTGTATCTTGTTCCGGTTCTGAAGGCGTAATAATTTGCATCTTTAATTTAGCAAAAAAATCTTGGTAAAACGAAGATTGCATCGTAAATTTTATACCTAATAATAATAGTTTGCTTAAATTCTCTTGTTGCGCTTTTTCAGCTGTAGCTTCTACAATGCTAAGTATTGGAATTTTTGAAAGTCGAACTAAATCATCATAAACCGCGTGAGGAGAATTTGCTGCCATTAAGATAAAATTAGCTCCTGCATTTTCTAAAGATTCGATTCCTTCCATTAAGTAATCGACATATTCAACCTTATTATTACCATGTTCAAGATCAATTACTCTTTGAAAATTTAAGCTGAAAATTATTACTTCAGGGTAAGCGTAGTCTTGCTTTTTTTGATAATACTTTTCTAAAATTTGGGCGTAATACTTTATAGTAGATTCGTAACTCATCCCTCCCAATATCCCTATCTTTATCGAACCCATCCTAATTAAACCTCTTTTCCCATTCGCTTCTAAAAATTCTAATTTTTATATATTTAAGAATTCTTAAGACTAATAATTATTCATGCTTATTCATATTTTTCTTGTTTTTTACTCATAATGTATGTTTAATTCCCATTGAAAAGGTTAGATAAATCATCGTGAAATCCCGATTTCACGAATATTAACTTATAATTTAAATAATGAATATTTTAAACTTTTTTAATATTAGATTGTAAAAAAAGTGGAGCTGGGGGGATTCTCACATGACGGGTAAATCCCACTTATTTATTGAACCCCCGGCCTTTCGCATGCCAAGCGAACGATCTTCCGCTAATCCACAGCCCCATTTAAAGATAAAAAATATTAATTCATCATTATCAGACATATATAAGATCTTTAAAAGTAGATTTAATAATAATGGATTTTTAAAAAAAATTGTGGTTTTTGAACTATTAAACTTAGAAATAAATAAGAGATTTATTATTTGAAGACTATGAAAAATTTTTGGAGAAAATTAAACTATCTATTAATTACGGTTCTGATAATTAACGCGATTATTAATCCCGTTCTTGGAATTGGAACTGTAAAAAATATTAATCATAACAATATTCAAAAATCTGAGTTAGATTTCAGCGGATTAACGTATTTTTCTTCAGATCAAGCAAATAATGAAGAATTCGATTCAATATTACCCTTTAATAAGCAAAACGCGCTATTTGACGACTTATTGATAAACGAATTAAATTTTATAAAATCATCTCAACAAAGTGATGCGACATTAATTAAGATTATAATCCTATTTAAAGATGGAATCTCAAAATCAGAAAGAATTGAATTAATAGATTCTGTTTTCGATGAGTTTGAAATAATTAATAACTATAATATTATTCCAGGCGTTTACATGAAATGCGATCCAAAAGAATTAGTTGCCAAAAAGGGTTTACTAGAAGTTAAATCCGCTTTAAAAAAGGTTTACAAGTCAAGATTTTATAGTTCGCCATCTTTTCAAGAGCAATTTCCAGAAACTAGTGCGTTAAATAAAGATTCCTATCCAAATTGGTGGATACCCGCTATAGGAGCAGAAAATTTGGATTACAACGGTAGTGGAGTAAGAGTTGCTGTGATTGATACTGGAATATACGAACACCCTGATTTAAACTTATTATTAAGCAGAAATTTTGTTTCTGAAGAAAATTCTTCTGAAGAAAATTTTTCTGAATACCAAGATTATGTGGGTCATGGAACTCATGTTGCAGGGATCATAGGGGGTGATGGTGGTAGTTCAGGCGGATTATATAGAGGCGTTGCTCCAGGTGTTTCTTTAATTAATGCAAAGGCTGGAGGCCTTTCTGGTTTAGAAGAAGGTGATATTATTAGCGCTATTGAATGGTCCGTTGACATAGCTAATGCAGATATTATTTCTATGAGTTTTGGCGATAATTATCCAATTGCGAGTGATATTTTGATATTAACTCTGGCCGCTGCTACAGAAAACGGCGTAATATGTGTTTCGTCAGCGGGAAATTCCGGTCCAGATTATTTTTCTGGTGGTTCGCCTGCTTCTGGCATAGATGTCATTTCGGTGGGGGCTTCAGATAAAAATAACCATTTAGCATACTTTAGTAGTTGGGGACCGTCATTATCTTATTTAAGTTATCCTGATATTGTTGCTCCGGGGGTAAATATTATCTCTACCGAGGCACCAGAATCGGTTATATCCGATAGATATCGCTTTATTGGAGATTACTTCGATTTTTCGGGCGATGCAGACTATTTACCTTTAAGTGGGACAAGTATGTCTTGCCCCGTTGTTGCTGGGGCTTTAGCAATTCTGAAACAAGCTTATCCTTCAATAACTCCTGAAACTGCGAGAATTGCCATATTAGAAGGTGCTCGAGACCTTTCCGATGTAGAAGATGTTGAATTTTTGAAATCTGGTTTTGGTTTAATTAATGTATCTGCTTCGCTTGACTATTTAAATTTCTTAAATGCAACTTATTCCAATGTAAATGATGTATTAAAAATTGCTCCCGATGAATTGCCTATACAACCATATGATTTATTGAATTTCCATGGAGATCGCCAATTATTTAATTTAACCGTTATTTCAGGTAAAAACAATAATTACAGCATCAATTATCCGAGTATTGTTGATGGAATCTCGTTGTCTATAGACAAATCTCAATTGACTTTTAGTGACGCTGGTGTGAATTTCGTAGCGTTAGACATTAAGATAGAAAGTGATGCGGCGCCAGGGATAAGAACATTTGAATTAAATTTTACATCAAAAGTTAGGTTATACGATAAAATTAATGTTTCAATAGAAGTTCGATTGCCCGAGTATAGAGTTTTAATGGATTCTTACCACGGTTTGAATGATTATCTCCCAGAATTTTCGTTTTATCAGATGGATTTTTACGGTTGGATGAAAGATCTTTCAGATTTAAATATCTCTATCGATTATTTAGCGGAATTTTGGACTCCAAATTATAATTCCGATTTAAATAACTCTATATTGACCGAAGAACGATTAGCTCAATACGACTTGGTGGTATTACAAAACCCTATCTTGCCCTATAGTCCTTTAGAAATTCACAATTTGAAAAGATATTTTGATAATGGAGGTAACATCTTATTTTTAGGAACGAGATACCAAGATTTATGTGTTGATAATATAAACGAGCTTTTTTCAGCAATTAACTTAGGCATCCAAATTAACGAAGAGAATGTTGCCGATGAAAATTGGGTTGGACTTGGAGCTACTGTAAGCACTCAAAGAGTAACAGAATTTAACAATTCTCAAATATTTCAAGATGTAAACAAGTTTATATGGAACTATGGAAGTACTTTATCGGCTTCGGGAAATGCAGAAGCGATTGCTTCAGTAGATGGAAAAATAGTTGCGGTTGCAAACGATGGTAGATTAACCAGAGGGGGACGATTTGTAGCGTTTGGGGATTTACACTGGGCTGCAGAGTTGTACGAATCGCAAACATATTATCAAGACCATTATAATTTAACAAAAAATCTAATGCACTATTTCTTGGAAAAAGACGAAGTTTCTATAGATATTTTTCTCAATTCTGAAAGGACACCCACTTCTCAAGTAAATATTTCAATTTATGTGAAGGATCAAATTGGAGAAACACCAGTTAGCTCAGCTACTCTAAATTCGTATCTAAACGTATCAGTAGAAAACGATGCTTATTTTGAAACTGTAAATATGGTTTCAATGTCAGATGGTATCGCAATTAACAACACTTTTTCTTTACCCAGCCCAAGCAATAAACCATATATTATAAAAGTGAATCTAACAATTGGATCAAAGACTTACAATAAAACCTCCAAAATTCTTTATTATGAAAACTCAGAAGTTCCAAAGATATCTAGTTTATGGGCCACTACTGACATCGAAAGAAATGGAGTTGATACATTAGATATCAATGCCACACTTGATGGAAATAATTTGAATGCAACGATTTATCTATCGATATATCCATCTACCTATTACACTGAAGAAGGAACAATCAATAAAACTTTTACTTTATCTAATTCACTTCCAGATCCATTCAATTACTCTATTAGCTATACTCCTAAATCTACGGATCCACCTGGTTATGCTACTTTTTACATTCTACCTTATAATTCTAGTTCAAATTATTACAATCCACATTCTCCTAGATTAATTTCAATTATAATAAATCACCCTCCTGAATTCATTGAAGAAACTTCTACAATATTAATCGATAATAATCAATTAATATCGCTTGATGAGACTTATACGGAAGATAATTTACTAGCCATATTTGTATCCCAAGGGAGCCAGCTTGACTTTATTATAAACCTCACTGATTCTGTGAGTTATGAGGATCAAGATAGCTCAAAAATGAGGGTGTCAGTAAACCTTTTTATAGCCTCAATTTCAGAGGACAAAACAATTGTACCGATTAATTCAAAGAACTATGTTCTTTCTGAATTAGAATATAAACCAGGTTCGAATACTCACTATGGAACTTTCGTAATTCCATATACTATGGAATTCTCCTCAATTACTGGAACGAAAGAGCTTTCAACTGCATCTCAATTTGATAATGATGCTCAGGATGGCTATTTAGCGATCCTAATGATCACGGCTTTTGATGGTGAAGGAGAGTCTGAAGATTTCTTAATGGTTTTGTTGATTGAACCTTCAATACCTTTTGATTTTACTTTAGTACTAATTATTATCGGAGTAGTAGTAGTAGTTGGAATAATTGTTGGCGTCTCACTTTTAGTTAGAAAGAAGAAAAAATCTCGCATATCGACTCCTTTTGAAGGATATTACCACCAAGATTATGAAGATGTTCCTTCACAAGAAGCATATGATTTCACTCAAAAATCAGTATATTATTGTCCTTATTGTGGATTTCAATTAACTACTCCAAGAAGCTTTTGCCCTAATTGCGGTTCTAAGACACTATCGCCCAGCAAGCTTCCCTAAGGTCGCTTAGTACCCATTCTTGCAGCTGCTATCCTGTACCGATGAAAATATCTCGGCGATTTGAGGTCTTAAACTAAAAAAACTAAAACAAAAAAAGCGAACACCGATGTTTATCGGAAAAAATGATAAAAAAATATTAAAAAAAAGGTTAAAATTTAAAAGGTTAAAAGAAGTCTTTTAGAATCGAAGATTTAGAAATTAGAAATCTTTCTTAGTTTTTTTTATTTAAACGAACCAGATTCTTCTGATGATCACATGTTTATAAATGAAGAGGAACATATTGAGTAATTCACTTAAATTAATAGTAATTTCTAATTTTATTTTGATTACATATATTTAATAACATTTAGCGATATTATAACTATAGAAAGAAAAGATCTAATATAATCGTTGAAAAATATGGAATTTATCGTAAGCGAATTTATCAGCCTAAAGCTAGAAAATGGAAAGACTTCACTTTATGTGAATGGAAAGCTTTTTAATCAATGTAAATACCTCTTGCTAGAAATTCCGGAAAAGAAGCTAGATCTTTTCGACGAATTAGATTCAATTGATGAAATATCTGAACTCCTCGACAAATCAAATGAGTTCAAAAATTCGAAAGAAAATTTCATAGTTTCTCCAGAAACTGAGTTCTGGGCACATTGTAGCAATTTACAAGCGTGGGCGGAGAATAGATACGATACCCGATTATTGCATAGAAATTTGGCTTTTCCGCTATTAAAGGA
>JAUWZT010000027.1 GCA_030615145.1 Promethearchaeota archaeon
TTTTGTGAAATTTAATTATACAAAAATTAAATAACACTTTGTTGTTAAGGTATATAAAATTAAGTCAATTTTAACGAATAATATAATTTTTAGCTTAAGTTAAGAGACATTTAATTTCATCAAATATTATCACCGATTAAGATCTTCTTCTAATAATTTCAATTAAGTATCTCCCCTTAATTTTTTCTCAGTAATATCTTGAGCAATAAATTGGATTAAAATCTCATCATGCAATCGAATTAAAGAAGCTGTGTAACAAACCCATATTAATTTTCCTTCCTTATTATAACCTTGAATTTCGCTTTGTTCTACATCTTGTCCTTGAATTAATTGATCGTATACATTCTGAAGAATGGATAAGGTACTTGAAGGTAAAGTCATGAGTTGTAGAAATTTTTTACCAACCAAATCTTCTTTTTTGTACTTAAACAACTTATAAGTAGCATAATTACAATCTATTATAGTACCTCCAAAATTTGAGATTATTATTGCGTTTGGGGAAGTTTGGAATAAGTGCCGAAACTTTTTATCCGAATCTTTTAAAGTTAATATTTTTTCACGATATTTATTTTCTAAATCCTTTTCTAAATCTTCATATTTTAATATATATTCTCGTATTTTTTCATCGAATTTTTTTTGTTCTTCTATTTCTCTTATAACTCCAATAAACCTAAAATTTCCGTTCTGCTTAAAAACGCCCCCTTTTGCCGAGACTAAGATGTAATGTCCATCTTTATGGCGGGTTCTGTATACTGCTGATCGAAGCTCCCCCTTATTTATTGATTCTTCGAGTTTTTTAATAATTTTGGGTAAATCTTCTGGATGGATAAAGTTAAACGCGTTTAAACCTATCAATTCTTCAGGTTGAAAACCAAATAATTTGAAAGTTTGAGGACTACAATAAATAAATGTACCATCTGAATCTATTTCCATAATTACATCCAATATATTGTTAATAAGATAACGATATTGTTCCAATATATTCTTTCTAACTACTCTTTTACGTTTATCTTTATCCAGACTAGTTAATTCTGATTCATAAGCGCTAAGATCGTCTAATTTTTGTGTTTTCTCGTAAAATTTTTTAATTTCGTTCAGTTCTACAGTAATTAATGTATGACCGATATGGACTCTTTCAAACGATTTTATTTGAATTTGGTTAGTCGGATCGTTCGGATTAATGATTATATATTTCTTACATCTAACACAAGCTCTAACTCTAATTTCCTTCTCAACTCATTGTTGTTAAATAAAATGCAAAAATGAGATTAAACTATTACCATTACTTGAATAAATATTCTAAATTAATAAATTTTTTCTGTAACCTTATTTTTTTTTGACTTTTCCCAACTTCGTAAGGTTTTGACGCACCCGCCGAGTAAATCTACTGCAACACCAATAGAATATATATTTTTCAGAAGAGAGAATACATTCTTAAAACCTTAGAGGTTATTTAAATTTATATCAAAATCAGATTGAATTATGAATTACTAAATGGATAAAGGGCAAAATTCTATACAAATTAAAAAAAAGTAAAGAAATTGATTTAATAAAAATTTAATTAAAAATTCGAGTAAATCATAAATTTGTTAGCAGAGCCTAAACTATAAATCTCGAACTTAGCTCCCTTCTTTGTTTCACAGAACATCTGAATCATAGGAAATAGATAAATTTGCGTGGTGATTTGTGCTTCCTTATCTTTTGAGTGACTTTTGTAGTCGCTTCCTGCTGAATTAATCGTTTTTTTAATGTTTTTATTCCAATAACCTAAAGAGGCTTCCGCTTTGGACTCTAGATCTTTAAAATCGTTAAATCTTATACCCTCAACTTCTTCTATAATTTGGTGAAGATCTCGCTCAATTTCTTTTTCGTATTTTGTTTGTGCGCTGCTATGGAGTACTGGAATTCCAGTAACGACAGTTTTAAAAGGGACGGGTAGAATTTGATATTTATACAAGCTTTTATGACCTTCACAATCATTACATTTTACTTTACTCGTACCTGTACCAAAACAGACGCCACATGGATAAGAAAACGGTTTAATCTCCTTTTTCTGTTCTTCACCAGTTAACACAGTCAATTTTTCTTCGATTTTTCCCGTTCCTTTACATGTTTTACATTTTTCTTCTATAAAACCTTTACCGCTACAATTTTTACAAGAAACTGCTTGAATTGTTTCGTATGTAGGTACTTTTTCATCGCCTTTCCAATTTTCTTTATTAAGCTTACCTGCACCCTTAAAAGAGTAAAATGTTTCTCTCACTACTCTTGGGGCAAGAACAATTTTTTCTTCCGTACCTTTGGGTACCGCACCAATAGTTTTTTTAATCGCAAAATAAATTGCGGCTTCTTTTTGGGTATCTTTTACGTATTCTGCAGCACTTACAGCGTCTAACGAAAAAACAGCACCTTTGGTGCCAAATTGTTTTTCCATCCTTTTCTTATCTTTTCTTACTGCACGTTGCTTCCACTTCTCAAAAATTTCATCTAAATTAGGAGTCTTTATTCTTATGTCTGGCATAATAATATCACATTAATTTTTTAATACTTGAATTTATTTATTTAATAACTTTAGAATTATAAAAATATAAAATAGAATAATTTATAATTTTATTAAAACTAAATTAAAAAAAAAAAGAAGATGTCAGCAGAAGAACGTCAAAGTGTAGAATACTTTTTACAATGGATTCAACAAGGAGGCCTTAAAGATTGGATAGACCACTTTTTAAATCAAGGAGATGAATTGAAATTAAGGCAAATAAAAGAGATTTACGATAAAATCAAAACTGTTTTTGGATTTTAGATTCTAATTTTTGTTATTTTAGTTTAATAAAAGTTCTTATAAATTGAACGGTTTTTCTTTTGGCTACTCCTTTAAAAGATTATTTCATTGTATTCGATAGAAATTTTGAAAACAAGAAGCAACTATATTTCAACGTAAACTTCTTTTATCTGAAATCGTATAAGAAAAAAAGACAAATCTTTTCTTACATCAATAAGCCATTCTTTAGAGGTTTAGTACTTTTTGGGTTAGACTTTAAAGATAAAGTACGCCCCGTAAATTTTTCCAAGATTCAAGAAAACGGCCACTTAGAGCAAATAAATCCGCGGCTCCTTAAAAAAATTTTAATTGACGAAAAAAATAAATTTATTGGTTTTTCAAGCCAAACTGATCCAGAAGAATTCAAACTATTAAAACAAATGCTTGAAAATTTTCAGTTCGACGAAAATAATATTGTCTACCTAACATTTTGCAAATCTTGCTTAGAGGATAAAAAATTCACTATTTTAAGCGAAAAAACCAAGATAAAATCGTTAATAAATCAATATATTTGCTCTGATTGCGCGTTGGATATTGTTCTAAAACAAGCACAAGTTGCGGGCCTTATATCTTCTCATAAAATCAATCTTAAACTTAAGAATTTTTTTAATCATTTAATTTTAAAATTTAGGGATACTAATAGAGTACTAAAAGCTTTTAAAGTGGATTTTAACCCCGTTAAAAACAAGGACTTGACATTGTATGATGTCGAAAGAATTCCTCCAATTAGCAAAAAATACCTCAACTATTCGATTGATAACCTTAAAATTCACAAAGATTTTAAAGCTTTGTTAAAAACGCTTAATATTTTGACTTTACTACCAATACAAGTAATTTCAATTGAAAGAGGTTTGATAGAAGAACATAGTAATCAATTGGTTATGGCACCCACATCTGCAGGTAAAACTTTAGTTGGCGAATTAGCAGGGATTACAAGAGTGTTGAGTGAAAAGCGTAAAATGCTTTATTTAGTACCGATAGTAGCATTAGCTAATGTTAGAACAGAAGAATTTAAAAGTAAATATAAGAAACTCAACTTAAAAATTATTAAGAAAGTAGGAGAATCTATCCTTGAAAAAAAAGGACCGGACGATTTAGGCACACTGAGAACCGCTGATGTGATTATCGGTACATACGAAGCTATTGATTACATTTTAAGAAGTGGTAATAAAGAAAAACTAGGAACAATAGGAACAATAATTATCGATGAGATTCAGACTTTAAGCGATCAAGACCGAGGGTTCATTTTGGACGGTTTTATAGCGATATTAAAGTCTTTCTTTAAAGATGTGCAATTTTTATATTTAAGCGCAACAATAGGTGCGCCAGAAGCTTTAGCGAAGAAGTTGGGTTGCATTTTGATTAATTACAATAATAGACCTGTTCCTATTGAACGCCATTTAATATTATGTCTCAATGAATCAATAAAACTCAGAAATATTACAAAATTAGTGCGAGCAGCATACTCAGAAACCTCTACATTTGGGTTTAGAGGTCAATCTATAATATTTACAAATTCAAGAAAAAAGTGCGAATCACTAGCTAATTACCTCCAAAATAAAGGATTAAAAGTGATGTCATATCACTCTGGGCTAACACATGAAGAGCGTAAAGTAATTGAATTTCAATTTCAAAAGCAACATATTTCAGCAGTTGTCGCAACAGCAGCTTTAGCAGCTGGAGTAGATTTTCCGGCAAAACAAGTGATTTTTGAATCGCTAGTTATGGGGATCAGCTTATTAACTGTTGCCGAATTTGAGCAAATGTTAGGAAGGGCTGGAAGGCTAAAAAAACATGATGTTGGATTGGCATATCTACTTGTAGAACCGGGAAAAATATGTTCTCATGAAACTAAAATAACCGAAGAAAATATTGCTATTAACTTATTAAATGGAAAAATAAAAGACTTTGAATTACTGCTTGACGAGGATAAATTTTTAACGGAGCTATTAGCGTTCATCTCAACATATAATGAAGGAGTCGAGAAAGAGAAAATATATAAATTCTATAACTTTTTAATTAATTCTGATTACGAATTAGAAGAGTTTTTAAAAAAATTATTAAAACTTAAACTTATTCAAATAGAAAATAATGCTATATATAAACCCACTTTATTAGGTCAAGCCGTTGCTAAATCTTTTTTAACCGTTGAAAAAAGCCTGGAAATTATCAATAGCTTAAAAAAGAAAGAGAAAAAGATTATCGATATTGTTCTTGAATTAAAAGCATTGAGAAACGTTTATTTAACAAAAAAAGTTGTAGCAGATTTATCAAAAAACTATCAAAGATCAAAATATTTTTCTAATAATTTCTTCAGCGCAGCAGTCTTATCGTTGATGGATGCTAATTATGTGAAGAAAAGAAAAACATTTTCTCGCGAATTTATAGAATATATTGTTAAATGGACAAGAGAAATTTTCAACTGCGATTGTAAGGATAGCCCTTATTGTGAATGTGGAAGGTTGAACTTAGAGAGAATCATCTTGAAATTAAGAATTGAGGACAATTTCTCAATTGAAGAGCTTAGTAATTACTTAGAAGAAGAATACAATATTCTAGTATTTAAAGGGGATATTATTAACTATCTGGAAAGTTTAATATATTCGTTTGAAAGCATATTTAATATTTCAAAAGGGCTGCCCAAGCTGGATTCTGATTATAAGAAGGAACTTTTAGAGATTCCCGAAATAATAGAAAGAATTAAGAATTGAAGAAATTTCACTCTTAATACTTTTGTACAATCGAAGAATGGAATTCAAACTCGCTTTCCAACGAGTTCACCTCCACAAAATTCGCAAATTTTTTGGTTTTCTTCAGTAATTTCCTTTTTACAAAATGGACAATATTTATCATCAAGTAAATTTTTAGGAAATTTTGTCTGAATTAAGGGATACTCAAGTTTTTCTTGGGAAGGCATTATTTTATATTTCCATGTAACTGTTAAATTCGAAATTTTACTAACTAAAGATATTTTATGTTTTCCTGATATAATATTTGAACGATTTGGGATAATTAAAACGAAATTATCTAGTGTAGTTATATTTTCATTATAGATTTTAGAGATATCGTGATTATTATAAAAAACACCGTTTAATCTTATATGAAAACTATTAGGGAAGAGGTCTACATCAAAAATCACAGTTCCATCTATTTTGATTATTAAACCTTTTAATTCTCCCAATAAATTACGTTTTAATGTTTCAAATTTTATAGAAAATTCTATGTAATCGCCATTTATTTCTACTTTCATAAAGTTTTTTAACAAAAATGAAGGTACGCGCAGAAAACACACCTTACTTAATTTATTTATTCTCTATATATTTTATAAAAAACCATTTTAAAATAATTAACTAAGAAATAAAATAACATTTTTAGTAATTAATTGATTAATAAAAATAGAATAAATGAAATATTATACGATAATTAATTACTTGATTAAATCGAAGATAAAAGTAAAGAATTAATAAAACAAACTTCTAATTATATGATTTATACTATTTTTCTTTATCAAAGCCACACCGGTTTACTGATATACGATAAGAGTTTTCAAGAGATAAATGCTGGAAAAATGGAAATGTTTAATTCATTTTTTTCAACTATAAAATCTTATGTTTCCGAACTAGTTCTTGACGGTTCAAAAGAATTAAAAAACGTCGAACTAGGCGAATTCATGGTTTCAATTACTTCGCTCTCTAAGGTTAAAGTTGATATGGTTATTATCGCTGATAAAGAGGATGCTAAAGCAATAAACAAATTAATTCCTAAGTTAATTAAATTACTTCAGAAGTACGAACAACAATTTCTTTCTTGGGATGGGAATAGCGAAGAATTTAAAATATTGGATCATCCACTTACTGAATTAATATCAGCAAATGTAAAAGATATGAAGAAAACATTGCTAAAAAACCCTGAGCAGATACTTAAATCAATATGGGCACATAAAAAGAAATTAACAGAAGAAGAGTTTGAAAATCTAGTCCAGGAGAGAGATCTCTTGATTTATAATATAGAAAACGCTGTTAATATCCCAAGTAAACTAGCGATGTCTCAAACAGCTGTAAAGCTTTCAGAAAAGCTACAAGATGAAAGCACATTTTTGAAATACCAAGGTGAGGTAAGCAGATTTAAAAATGAATTGAAGGATACAAAGTTCAAATTGAATTATTATTTAAACAAGATCAAGACTTCGGTAAACCAAGCTATTGATAATTTAGACCATAACCCAATTCATTTAGGAGATTTTAAAAATTCTTATCTAAATTTGTATTCTTTTAGCACAAAATTAAAACTATTAATGGAAAAAGGTTGGGAAATTTACCGTGAACTGGCAAGCAAGCTCATTGATAAAGATTCTTTGACTGATCATGAACTCTCTGAAATCATTCAAACTTTATTAAATATGAGTACCAATGTGGAGGATTATTTAAATTAAGAATTTTTATGAATAAAACTTAGTACTTATTTTATGTGTAATTCTATAATATCGTTTTCTTTTAATTCGTAATCTAATCCCACTTTCTTCTTTTGTTGTCGAGCATCTTTACGAATGACTATTGCGTAATCGAAAGACTCAAAAAATTTATGGTGTATTTTTATTGCTACATCTCGTATTGTTGGTTGAATAGGACTACAATCTAGTACTAACGGTTTTTCAGCAACAACACCCTTATGCTTGGTGTATATTTTGATTTTTTTTAAAAGATTTAACACAATTTTTCCAAAATCCTCAGGTATTTCCTTTTTTTTTGCACTCGTTCCAATTATTATGGGAAATTTATCTGAATACGACACTTCTAAGTTATGAAAGGTATTTTCTGTTAGCGATAGGTCTCCTTTTGTTCCCAGAATAATTGCTTTTTTATAAACTACGGAAGAATTTAAAGTATCGACGATGTGGTCGAGAGTAATCTTCCCAAAAACTCTTACAATAGCATTTCGTATACCTCCTGCGTGTGTTATTTCTCTGATTCTTTCAGTCAATTCTTCAATGTTGTTGTTTTCTTTAGATTCACTTGTTAGATAGAATACTTGAATCTTATTGGCCCCCGATTTTTCAATCGTAATTGGAGGAGGGGGGACATTGATTCGTATATAGGATTTGCTCAACTCGCTTAAAAGTACATCCATTTGCTCCTTACAATCTCGAGATAAATCGACGCAAAAGCACAGTAAATCAGCCGCTCTTAATTGCGATATGATTTCTTTACCATTTCCTATTCCAATTGAAGCTCCTTCCATAATCGAAGGCATATCAACAATTTGATAGCGAATTTTATCGTATTCATATATGCCTATCTCCGGAATAGGCGTGAATTTGCCAATTTTTTCTTTAGCAGCCCCTGTCAATAAATTTAATAGAGAGGTTTTTCCTACACCGGGAGTGTGATAATCGCTTATTAATATTACTTGAAGACCTTCCTTTTTAATCGAGAAAGGACTAACCATTTTACTGATGGATTTGACTCGTGCCTTTTCCGAATCTTGTTCTCTCCTAAGTTTTGCAAGGCGAGATTTATTCAAAGCCACAATCTTTTCTGTAGCTTTGTGTTTAGGAACTAGAGACAGAAATTCTTCAAGACGTTTTATTTTCTCGTCTATAGAAGAAGCATCTAGATACTTATTGTATGCTGCTTGAGCTTCGGCCCCTATATTTGAGCTCATAGAAATAATACCTTCTTAAAACGGTTTAAAAAATTGATCGGAATCTATCTTCCGTTTTTAATTTTAAATCTCCAATAATATCATCAATTCTACTTTCAAATTTCTTAAAGAATTTTAATTTTTTTGAAAAAATATCATTAAGAGAATATCTATTAAGAAAATGAAAACTAACTTCTTCTAGATGTCTTTTAATGATCTCTGAGTCCGTTTCTTTTTCGGTAATAGCAAAAGAAATCAATGGTTGTTTATTTGATTCATCATCAGGTAATGAAATTAATTCACAATAACAGACTAGTTTAAACGAGGCTAAAGAAATAACATTAATGTCATCTCCAAAGACTTCTGTTGTGAAACTTTCAAGAGCAGATAGAAATCCCGCCCTCAATTCTGGGTCTAACCCCACTCCGGTATCTGAATCGTAATATCTTTTGTTTAGTATATTACGTATGCCTAAATTTATACCAAGTTCTAAAATAGCCATATTTTTAAAAATTTCTTAATTTTTAAAATTTAATCCTAAGCTTATTATATTTTTAACTATTTAATAGACCATTTTTGATTCCGTTTCTATATGATTTTTTCGTTTATAAGAATGGTCTGTTGTAACATTTACAACTGCTTTTTATACGCGTTAAACGTGTTTTGAAGCAAGAAACTAACCGTCATGGGACCTATCCCTCCAGGATTTGGAGTAATCCACGAACATTTATCAAAAACTCCTTCAAAATCTACATCTCCAGATAACTTTCCATTTTCTCTCGAAATCCCTACGTCGATAATTATTACGCCTTCTTTTACCTTTTCTTTAGTAATGAACTTTGATTTTCCTACGGCAACAATTAAAATATCAGCTTTTTTGGTATAAACATCTAAGTTTTTTGTGTACGAGTGACAGACTGTAACTGTAGCGTTTCTTTTTAATAACATGAAGATTAAAGGTTTGCCAACTAAGTTAGAACGATTAATAATGACAACATTTTTACCCTGTATTTCAATGTTGTAATGTTCCAGAAGCGTAATAATGCCTTTAGGAGTACAAGGTACAAAATCTTCGTTGTAATCGAACAATTTTCCCCGATTTATGGGATGCAACCCGTCTACATCTTTTATCGGATCAATTTGTTCAATAAATTCGGAGGTGTAGGGTTGTAAATCTCTTGGCAATGGTAATTGTAGAAGTATTCCATGAACAGATTTGTCTTTATTTAGCTTCTCAATTTCATCCAACAATTTACTTTTTGTTATATTTTTGTCTAAATCGACCAATATAGACCCTATTCCTATTTCAGAGCAAGTCTTTCTTTTAATATTTACATACAATTTTGAAGCGGGGTCATCTCCAACTAAAACAGCAGCTAATTTAGGGTTTATCCCACTCGTCTTAATAAAAGAAGATATCTTATCTTTTAATTCTAAATTTAATTTTAACGCCAATTCTTTTCCATTTAATATTTTTAATATTTTTCCCATAATAATCTTGATGGTAAACTTTGTTTAAATAAAATATAAGTTAAAGTAAGTTTTCAATGAAATAAATAGATATTATTATTTACTTATTAAAAAATTTAAAAATGTTTAAATTCTTCTTTTACGCCAAATTAGATAAATGGCTGCTATGATAATTCCAATAATTGACAAAACTATAATTAGCGTTAAAAAACTAAACTCAACCATGAAAATATCTTCGTATAAAAGATCTAAGGAATTAAAACCTTTAAGTATTTCAAAGGCATAGTAAGAAGCGCTAATGGAAGAGAGCCTCTGATCATTTTCTTCAACATGTTCGCTAAAACCGCCATCTCGAAAGTTTTGATGATTTAAAACCCAATTTACAGTTGCTAATTTATTCAATTCGCTACTATTTATTAACCTAATTCCTTCGACGCAAAAATAAGTGCTACTTAATAAGGAATTTTTGGCAAATGCGTCAGGTAAATATCCACCGAAATTTTCGAGATTATCAGGATCATTTATGAAAAACGATTTCAGATAATTCAATGTGCTATTCTGATTTACTAAATCACTAACATTTCCTAATTCTTTAACTAAATAAATGGCGTAATAAGTAGTAAGCAGGGTAGATGATAAAGTGTGGTTTCCTCCATAGCCACCATCTATATTGTCGCACGATAACACCCAATTTTTATGAAGTGCTTTATTTTCAACTGTTTCGTTGATTAAAGTAAATATGTTATATATATAGAAAGTCGAGATCAGATTTGCATTAGTAGATGTGTTAGTAGGGCTAAATCCACCCGTAATTTGAACCGTCTCATTTATATATTCATAAATCTTATCGTGTAAATTTAAATCTAATGAAGCTCCAAGGGAATCTAGCGCATTTAAAAGGTAAAATAAGTCATATATATCAATTTTTCCTTCGTTAAACATAGAAGTAATTTCATCTTCCAAGTATTCTTCTAAAGTTGGAATATCTACTTTTTTAATCGCTTATAAAAAACCTTCAATAAGATATAGGTTATAATGGTCTATAATTTCTATAGCGTTAGCAGTATCTTGTGTTGATATGCCAAAACTCTCGTCACTATTGTGGTTTTCGTAAATAAAATCGATTATATGACTCTGCCGGGTTTTTGCTGACGCTATGGGAGTAATACCCAACAACAAGGTTATTATTAGCGTTAAAAACGTTAAACTCCGAAGTTTATATTTCAATTAAAAAAACCCCAATCTGGTTTTAACTAAATTTTAATTTTTTAAATTTAGCGTGAAATTAAAATCTAACGATATTTTGAGTTTTTAGTAAGATTATCTCATAAATTCATTTAAAAAGCAATAGATATAATTCGGTAGGTTAAATTTAATTTTAAAAGATTTCGCTAATATGCGGTCGTTTAATTTAAATAGTAAAGTTTACTTGGTAAGAATAACGATGAGAAAAAAAAGAACGATTTCCATCAGCCACCCTCAGCTGGTAAGGTTTCGAAACACCCGAAGAGAAGTGCTTTCTGCTGCTGAGAGTGTTGGCCAGAGAAGGTTATTAGACGAGGGTAGAGGTTTGGAGCCTACAGAGAGCGCCATGGACATGGAGAAGACAAAGATTTTATCGGATAAACAGCATGGATTAGCGAGAGCTTGGAATAAGTCTCTTTGCACATGCTCCTTGTGCGGCTCTCGGACCAGCAACATGACGTTCAATCCATTTATGGAGGAGTGGTTTTGCGTTGACTGTTACGGTAAGAATCAGGAATTTTACAAAGCCGAGGCGAGAAAAGGTCAAATCTGGAACTCCGAGAATTACGCTCGCACGCCCTCTACCAAGTGGTGGCCATAATAGTCTAACATACGCTCTGGGTTATACGACTTGACGTAATTGGCGCTAGGCTCTTAGTTTTAGAAGATTTCGCTGATATCCTTATAGAGAGCGTCGCTGTTTCTCTGGAATTCCTCGAGCGTAACAAACAAACTCTGGAACGATGGTAAGCTTCCTAATATACTAGCGCCATTGAATATGGCAAATTGGAAGTTTTCGGGAACGAAGAATCTTGTTACTTCATCAGATGAGTTGTAAAAACCAGAAAATTCTCTAGCAGGAGCCGCCTGTTTAATAATATCACGAGGTATCTCTGGTATATCGGTTGATTGAAAATTTTGCCCACAATAAGGACAAAATACAGATGCATTATCTTTAACTGGCTTTTTACACTTAGAACAAATTGTTTTTCCATCTACAATCTCTGTCTTCTTCTTTATGGGAGGGCTACCAATAGAAAGCTCCGGCAAAACGACTCTCCCTCCACAAGATTGACAGAATTCCTTACCATCAGATAGATCTACTAATACACCACAATTTGGACAATTATCTTTTTGCTTTCGTGTTTTCCCCTTTGATTCCATTTTTTGAATTTTAGAAGGTTGAACAATTTTAGGTTTAGGAATTTTTCCCAACTGGGGGATTAATTGGCTTAATTCCAATTTCAACCTTTCTTCAAATCCCGAATATGAGAGATTGCCACCTGCAATCATAATATGAGAGAGAAGGTCGCTCCAATAATATTTATCAATTCCTTGTAGGCTGTTAATTAATGCTTGTGGAATATTTAATATGTTATAACCTAATAAACTGGGTTGAAATAATACCTCGGGCGCTTCATGGAAAATATAGTTAGGAATTTCAATACTAGAACCATCTGGCATGGTAAAACTAAAACTCTCGTTTAATTTAGGAGGATTTTCGGGATTCAAAACGAAATAACAATTTTTCTCTTTAATTTCTTTAATTATCTCGTCAACAGCACTGGACTCAATATTAATACCCTCCCTCATTAATAAATTTTTTAAATGTTGATTTACATCCGTGCCAGCTAGAGTTAATTTTTGAACTGATTGATCAACAATCTGACCACTTATAATCGGGACGATCCACGTAATCCCATCACCGCTCTCAATTACCAACCCCGTCGTTAAACCTACGCCAAATAATGCCAAAACAGGTGTTGGAACCATTATTAAGCTTTTTACTCTATGAGTTTCGTATAAAACACGAGCAATATATTCTTTAGTTTCTCGCTGGAGAAAGGGTGGTTCGGTATATAATACGGGGTAATTAGAAAGATTTTTAATCCTTAAAAGTGAATAGAAAATGTAATTTAAAATCTCGTAATAATCGTTCCAATCCATGATCGCCCCCCTTTCGATAGGACGCTTTATTTTAAGGACGCCGCGCATTTTAACAACATCATTACCTATGTATATATTTTTAGCGCTTACATCAACCATAACAGCTTTGTATTTTTCAGTGCCCGTGATTGTGGGAAAAACATACCTAGGGCTTGGTTCTCCAGCAAATCCTATCTTAGTATAGGCTGAACCAATGTCGACGATAATCGGAGTTCCGGGTAATGGTATTGCCATGCTTGATCAGTTATATTTTTTAAGAGTTTATGTGCTTTTATATAAATTTCCAAATTTAAATATTGATATAATAATATAATAAAATGATTTTCTTTAATTAAATAATTTTTCCAAAAGAGGAAGTATTAATTAGAATATCTTAATAGATAATCTTCTATTCTTTTAGATATTTAAATAATCTTTCGATAATTGATTGTTTAGTAATTAAACCAATTAATTGGGTATCGTCGTTTACAACAGGTAGTCGCTCAACTTTATGTTTAATCATTTTTTCTAAGGCGATCTCCAATGTTTCAATTGCTAAATTAAAATATATTTATTAATCGATTTTTAAAGATTTTTCTAGTTTCTTTTCGATCCCATCTAATTCAATTAAAAGATTTTTGTATGTTTTCAATAAATATATGCCCCAATCGTTTAATTTCACCCAACCACCGCCACCAAGACCGCCTTTTTTTGTTTCTACTGGAGATATTCCGGTTCTAGCTTTTATTTTATTTAAAATATTCCACGCATATTTGTAAGAGTAGCCGCATTCTTTTGCCGCCTGAGTTAAAGATATAGGTGTCTTAACATCGGGTTTATAGATGTTTTCAAGAAGATTAGCCCAACCAGATCCTAAAATATTTTTACGGTCATCATTGTGAAATTCTAGCCAAAATTTAATTCCAAAACCTATTTTAGCTTTTAATTTTTCGATATCGGGCTTATCATCTTGTAGTATATCGGATTGTTTTTCCATATTATTTAATTGATTTTCTTAATTTTAATTATTTTTTATACGACTAATAAGGCTAAAGAGAAAAACATTAAAGGAAAGTCATTTTTTTTTTTGTAAATATAAATTTGTTGACTAAGTATGGTTTTTTCTGGCGTAAGTAGTTCTGTAAAAATGGGTAAAATAGTAATCGAAAACGTGTATTATTTTGCCGAAAATCCTATGTTGGATTGTAATCAGTTTATAATTGTCGATAAAAAAAATGATGAATTAGCGCTTTTTGACGCAGGAAATGGTCTTTCTTTAAAAGGGCTAATTGAAGGGATGGGTAAACTAGGTTTGAATTATGAACATATTACCAGAGTCTATCTTACTCACGAACATGTAGATCATGTGCTTGGCATATACCCATTGATTAAACTATTAAAAAATAATCCTCCTGAGTTGTATGCTTATGGCGAAACGGCGAAGATATTGAGGGAGGGGGATGAATCAAAAATCTTTCCGGGGAATCTCGGGATCAGCCCAGGGATGTTTGGACTAGAAATTATACCTCTAGAAGTTCGCGATTTGAAAGTAGAAGAAACGATTAGTATAGGTTCAGAATTTAATTTTCAAATTTATTACACACCAGGCCATTCTCTCGGATCAATCTGTTACTATGATAGTAGCAAAAAAATTCTAATTCCCGGAGATTTAGTATTTGCGGGGGGCAGTTTTGGAAGGTACGATTTCCCTGGAGGTTCTTTAAACTCTCTAATTGAATCAATTAAGTTTGTAAACAATTTAGAAGTAAAATATTTACTTCCAGGCCATATGAACATAAGTGATAATGGGAATCAGCAAATTGAATCTTCTTATAGAATGGTCCAATCAATAGGAAATTATTTTTAAATTTTAAATGCTTTTATCCTAGTGCTTCATTCTGTTAAGGATTTATGAATATTAATCAAATATATTATTTGATATATGAGAACATTTTTTAAATAAAAATTCTATATTGAAGTTAATCACCTAATTTAAAATAAAATAAAAAAAAAGAATAAAGTAAAATTTGTGATTAAAATGTCTGAGAAAAAAGTTAAGCCGATAACCGAAGTTTATCTACGTTCTTACCCGAAGATCATATTTTTCTGGCCTTTAACGCTTGTTTCGTTTGTTCTGTGGTTGATACAGATGCTTGATCCATCACCAATCGCCTGGTGCGGAAACCTCTGGCTCATTGTATTTGCTATAAACGTGTTTATTGTTGCTTTCGATTTTGGTAGCATGAAATTTTTTGTTTTAATTCTTGTTATCGTTGTTGTGGTTTTACTGTTGATTTTTCTAGTACCTGACCTATTTGCGGGTCTTCCATTGGGATCCTTTAATCCAGGATTAACAGGCAATTTCTACTTGGCAGTTACTCTAATAATGGGAATTATTTTAGGACTTGTCGTTCTTGGTGCAAGGTTTGATTACTGGAAGATTGAGAGAAACGAAATTTACCATAAAAAGGGTATATTCAGCTCTGCTGAAAGACTACCAACCAAAAGTCTAAGAATTATGAAAGAAATCCCAGATGTGTTTGAATTTTTCATATTACGTTCAGGATCCATTACATTGATGCCTGGACACGGTGATGTCATCCATTTACCCACAGTGTTAAATATCAACAAGAAACAGAACCAGATAGACTATCTATTAAGCCATGTCTCAATAGAACCAGACGAATTGGATAGTTAATTTCTTTTAATATCAAATTAGATAAAATTTTTTTAATTTTTTTTTTGATTATAATTATATTTAAGAATTAAACTATATTTTTAGTAATACTTATGTCACATCCTCCTATTTTATTACTTGATTTTGATGGTGTTGTTATCACTCAAAAAGCTTTAGAATACTCCGCTTTGATTCATCTGAGGAAAAATTTCTATAAATGGCAAAATATTGAGCCTTTAAGGCTTATAGATATTGCGAGGCTTTTTGAGGAAGCGGATTCACAAAATAAAATTAAGGCTTTGATTAAGGTATATCGAGTATATAAAAGATTTATACCGAGTAGATGGAGGAGAGTCTTCTTTTTTATCAGATTTAGGAGGATGTATCCTAAATACGAAAAATACGAAACATTCAAACCTAATTTAGAAGGAATTTTAAACGAATTAAAGAAGTGTGGAGTAGTATTTGGGATAGTTTCAAATACAAGTGGAGAAAGGTTAGATTTTTTTAGGAAGAAATTAAATTTAGATTCATATTTTTCAGCTTTTGTTTCCCGTGATGATACTCAGTTAAGAAAACCTCATGGTTATCCTGTTTTCGTTGCATTAAAACAAATTAAACAAAACTTAAAAGTCCCTATAGATAAAACAAAAGTGTTTCTAATCGGAGACCTTCCTACAGATATAGAATGTGCAAATAATGCGTGAATCACTAGCATTGCGCTACTTTCTGGGCATGGCACAAAAAATGGTTTGGAAAAGGCTAATCCAAGCATTGTTCTTCGAGAAATCAAGGAGATTTTAGAGATTGACCCATTCAAAAAATTATTATTGGATTAAACATTAAATTTCGTTGATAATGTTTAATTTGGAAGAATTTGAACGAGATCAAGTTATTTATCCTCTAGTTGAGAAACTCAGCAAGTTTCTTGATAAGAACAAGACTGCAAAAGCAGAAAGAGTAATTGAACAATTAGATCAATTATTAAAGGAACAAGAACACATAGATCTAATAACTTATATATTAAGTATCTTAGCAGAACACGATTTCGAACTGATTTCTGAGAGTATCTTTAAGAAAGTAGAAAGTTATTACGAGTCCAAAAATCTAAAATTAAGAGTCAATGCACTAATAATAATCGGCTTTGCGATGCTAGGAAATCAAAAGCATATCGATAAATACTTTCAAAATTTCGTTAATAATTTGAGTAACAAAAGTAAAGATATACGAGATAATGCCCATTACTTCTTGCAAGAAATTGTTGTTAAAAAGCCAAAATTAATTTGTTCCTACAGAAAGGATTTGATAAATGTTTTAAGTATAGAGGAGAATAAGGAAAATCTCGTTTCAATAATTAATTTTTTAGAGAAGTGTAATGATTTTGATTTTGAAAACCTATTTGATTTTAGAGACATTTCGAAATCACTTTTAACTAAATTTTATAGTAAAGAACATTCAGGAATTTATTCGAAATTATTAACTTTGATTATAACTATTTTTCCATCGTTAAAGGAAATAGATGCTGAAAGTCTCGAATTAAAGGAGCTTTTAAACGAACTAGATAAGCTATTTCTTATGAAAAGATATAACGTTACGGAATTATCTGAAAAAACGGGAGTCACATTAGAAGAGTTTATTAAAATCAAAAAAAGGACAGAGAGAAAAGACCACAAAATCTATTTTTACATTAAGTTTAACGAGAAAAAACTAATTTATTTTTATGAGCTTGAGAGAGAGAAGTTAATTAAATTATTTGGAAAGGTCGAAAAATTACAGAAAAGAGAAATTTTCGATATATTTAATCAAGTAATCGACACCGAACTTGAGTTGAGGTCATTCTTAAATACATTAATAAAGTTGAATCATATTGATGGATATTACTCAAAATTGGGTTATTTTTATTCTTTTAACTATGTAAAATCAAACTTGTTAGAAAGTTTAAATAAGAAGGGAATGGTGAACCTCAAAAATTTTGATTATTTACCTCCGGAGTTTAATAACAGAGTTATAAAATACATATCAAATTCGACTAAACAAGTATTTCTATCCGGTAAAAACAATACAGCGTATTATTCTTTAAAAAAAATCCAAAAACAAATAAATACCGAAGCTGCAAAAAATACTTCTATCGATTTAAAAACCTATCGTGAGCGATTGACGGATAGAGACTTTATTAAATTAATAAAAAACTTACCGAAGGGTTATTTAACTCCATATCGGAAAGGAACTCAATGGTTAACCAATGTAGGGCTATTGAAGGTTAAAAATGAGATAGAAAACTCTAAATTGATTGGGTACTATTCAATACCAGCTCTCTCTAAAAAGCTAAACCTTAAAAAAGTTTTACTCGTTGAAATCTTAGATGAATTTATAGATAAAAGGAGTGGAATTTTCGATAAAAACAGAGAAATTTTTTATTATTTAAAGTTTTTAAATCAGAAGATTGAGCAAATAAATTCTATAGCAAACCCAGATAAAAAAGAAGTACAAATAAATTTAATGGCAAAGGAACTCAACATAGAAAGAAGTCATATTCTTACAAAATTAGACGAAAGTTTAAAACTTATTGAGGAAGAAATAAAAGAAAAGGATCAAATTAAAATCCATGAATATATTGAGAAAACGGGGATGACTAACGATAAATTTATAGAATTTATCAATAACCTAGGTTTAAATTATTTTAAAAAGGGAGACCTTCTCATTTTTAACGAGTTTAAAATTAACGATGCTAAAAAAGACATCAAATCAATGCTTATAAAAAAATCTAAATCTGAAAATTCGATTTATTTAGGAGATATAGATGTTACCTCAAGTATAGTTGAAAATTTATTAAAGGAATTACAAAGCGATGAAAAAATAAGAGGAATTTTTCATAATGATAAAGGTGAATTGATTTTTTACACTGAAAAAGGAATCGAAAATTTAATGCTGGAAGATAGTTTGATGTTTTCTTTCCACGACATTTTTTACGGAAAAAAATTGAACGATAAAGAAATTGAGCTCTTACATTCAATTCTTAACCTTTTACTTAACAATAAAAAGCTAAAAGGAACTTTTGACGATGAAACACTAACTTTTGCTAGTACCGATGTATTATTTGCACAAGATTATAATACTATTTTATTTAAGCTTGAGGAATTGATAAAATTATATATTAAAACCTTCAATACTGAATTTGAAAAAATAAAAAAAATCTTAACGAAACGGAATGAAACTATATTTCCTCAGGAAGTTAGGTTGGTTCAGGAAACAATTGATAATATTAATGAAAAATATGTTCGGTGGAGAAGTAGCTTAGAAGCTTTTGTGAGAAAAGCTAACATTACGCTTCTAAAAAAGCAAGGTTATACGGTTAAAAAGTACAAAGCCCTATTATTTTCTCCCGAAAAAAAAGAGAATGTAAAATCTTTTGAGGATGATCCAGAAGTTATAGATTTGATGTCTGACTTTAACAGATGGGTAAAATTATTCAACGCGTTAGAAATAAAATATGGGAATATTATTTTTTATCAAAAAAGGTTAATTAACGATAAGGATAATGTAGAAAGTCTGAAAAAGTTAGATGATTTGCTAAATAAATTGAATTTAAAGTAAAAATTTTAAGAAACTCTAAGTATTTCTCTTACTTTCAATTTGAGAGATAATTTCATCTATGTTTATTTTTTGATTTGATTTGATTTTATAAGTTTTAGGTGAATATGCGCCATTCATCTCTAAAATACCTTCTTTTTCAAGAAAGTCCAGAGATCTCCAAATAAAGTTAATTTTAGACCGATTAGAGGGTTTAATGTTATTACATCTTCTTATCTTCTTAGTAGTAACTAAATTGACATTATTATCTATTAATTTATTTATCGCCTCTAATGTTTCGCGTAAATTTTTAGACAAAAAGTCCATGAGAACCTTCCTTAGTAAAAAAAGAAATTTCGTAACTTCGTGTATTAATTTATTCGTAAAGATTTAAAAACTTTTATTCTTCTTAACTAATAACGCTCAAAATGATTTACATTGTAAAATTTGAAGTATTAGAAAATAATTTTTTGAATTTATTTATAGATTTCTTAGTGTCGAAAAACTCTTTTGCCACAAAAAACTAAAGCGCAATTTAGCTCATCGGCTCGTTTAATAACCATCTCATCCCGTATAGATCCCCCTGGATTGATTATGGCTTTCGCTCCTACATCTACTGCAGCTTCTAAACCATCTGGAAAAGGAAAGAATGAATCTGTTCCCATATAAGAATTCTTTAATTCCTCTTGGTGACCAAACTCCTTTGCTTTTTGGGCTGCTAATTTAACCACATGTACTCGACTTTGTTGTCCTGCTCCTATTCCAATGGTATAAATGCCATTGTTATAAATTTG
>JAUWZT010000177.1 GCA_030615145.1 Promethearchaeota archaeon
CCGATAAAAATCTCAAATGTTCAAACAAATTCTTAGCGTTAATGAGGTGAAAGATAAAAAAAAGCGGGTAGAGAGATTTTATAAGCGAAGAGCGTTGAAAGACTTTATAATTCTTCATTCATTTATAAAATTACCCAAGAAGTAAGTTATGATTTTTTTATAAAGTTCATTTTTTAACTATGAAGACTGATTATTTAGATAAGTTCGCTGGTACTTTAATAGGAGTAAGCATTGGAGACACTTTAGGCCACCCCTTTGAAGGGATGATTAGGGAACGAATATACTCCCGCTTTAATGATTTTAAAGAATTTATAAGGAGCAACAAAAAGTTATTTAAGACTTATACTGATGACACACAATTAACACTACACACAGCAGAAGCGCTTATTCAAGGATCTGGATTCAATACAAATAATTTTATTAGAGAATATATTAAATGGCTTGAAGATCCTCCAATAGGGCCAGGATTTGGATGCATTTCCTCTATTCAAAAATTAAAATACGGAATTTCATGGGAAAAAGCGGCTTCGAATTCGGGAGGTAATGGTACCGCAATGAGAGTCTCTCCAATTGGATTGTTTTACTGCAAAGATATAAAAAGTTTAGAAAAATCAGCTTTAAAATCTAGCATAATCACTCATTCTCACCCGGCAGCTTCAGCAGGTGCTATAGTCATAGCAAGAGCGATAGCTTTTTTAATTGATAAAAAACTAGAGACTGTTTTTTCAATCGACGAGTTCTTTGAAACTATTATATTATCAATTTCAAACTCACGAGAAAGAATATGGGAAGAATTTATCGTAATTTTGAATAAAGTAAAGCAAAATTTAAACCTCTCAATCGAAGCAGGGTTAATTAAATTCTCCCAAGTTGGGGTTAAATCACCTTATTTTATTGAAGAATACTTGGGTAAGGCTTTTGTTCATCCATATACTCTAAGTACCGTTGCTTGCGCCATATTTGTTTTCTTAAAAAATTTAAACTCATTTGAAGATTGCATATTTCAATTAGCTACAGCGGGAGGAGATAGCGATACTGTTGGAGCTATCGGTGGAAGTTTAGCAGGTGCTTATTTTGGATTAAAAAATATTCCCGATGATTTAATAAATATTGTAAAAAATCATAAAAATATCTTAAAAGTTAGTGAACAATTACATCTTAAATTCAAAGAGAAATACAAAATAATCTAATCAAAATCATCTAAGAAATCATTCAGTTTTTTCAAGCACGCTTCGCAATAATTTGGCGGTTTTTTATCTGTATCGTTTAAGGAATTTGAAAATCGCATTACACATAGATTTTCACAGTGTTCTAACCCAAAAGTGTGTCCAAGCTCGTGAATTGCTTCCTTCAACACTCTTAACTCAAACTGAGCTATATTTTCAGATCTCCTATAAAATTTTTCCCTTAAACGAGTAACTGAAATTAAAGCGCTCCCAAAAGATTTGTTTTTAGGCATGTTAGCAATGCCAAATACAAAGTTTAAAAATCTCGAAAAAATATCTACATCCATAACACCTAAGATACGATAGTATTTTTTATTATTAACATGTTTGATTAACCTTTTTTTAACCTTTAACGCATCGTATTGTCTTCGATAAGGTTCAGATTCAGATTCCAATAATGGAAGTTTCTCGGGAAGAACATTTATTTTAATGTTATTTTTTTTAAAGAACCACTTCAAATTCTTTTGAAGAACAATTAAAATCCTAGGATCGATATCTCCAATTCTTTGCAGATAAATTATTTTCTTCATTTTTAAACATATTAAAATAGAATAGCTAAGAAATTTTTCTTAGTTAAGAAAATATTATACTTTTTTATTTATTAGATTTAATATAATCTAATGGCATATCGATCGTTGGTGAATTGCAATAAAAAAATTAAAAATCGAAAGAATATTTTAATCTTTATAATTAACATATAATAATTAAAATTTTCATTATTAAGATATAAAAAATCGATTTACCCCTCGTATTTAATGGGAGGGTGGTCTAGCTTGGTATGATTCCTGGTTTGGGACCAGGTGGTCGGGGGTTCGAATCCCCCCTCTCCCATTTTTACACTTATTCTTTTATGATTTATGTTAATTCAATTTTAAATTCCAAAAATAAAATAATAACTTGAACTTGAAAAGAAAAAGGATTAATTATTTGCGTACTCTTCGATATCTATTGATTCCTCTGAATTAAAGTAAATTTCAGGAATTAAGTCTTGAATAGTTGAAATGAATGATATCATTATTGCCGGATTTTCAGAAGTTATTTTGTAATATTTATGAAATCTCCAAATCTTTTTATAAGTGAGTTGATCTTGAAAGAATTGAAAAATCTGCTCGATATCACCTCTAAAATCTTCATGTCTTTGCACCCAAGCGTAAATTGCGTTTCTATCTTTTTTTTTATTCTGTCTAATTTTTAATTTTAAAATCATCGTAATTCTAAACAACTTATATCTGTTTTAAAACTGCTAAATATAACATATTTTTAATTTTATTTATAAAAACAAATAGAAATTTTTAAGGCGAAAATCCTTTAGAAATTAGAAAAGAAAATAATTAGCTATAATTATCCTAAAACCTTTTTTAATTCTTTTGTAATCCTATCAACTTTTTTATCCTTTATCCAATAACGAATTTTGCTCGATTTTAGAAATTCTTGGATTTTGTTATTCAACTCATTTAATTTCTTCTTATCTTCCTTAGTGAGCTGAGGTACTTGTTCTTTTATTTCCTTTTTTATTTTTTCGATATGTTCTTCAAGAATTAATATTTGAACTTGCTCCTTACCTTCGACAATTGCCTTTCTAAGGATTTCTTTAATGTTATTAACCCAGCCTTGTATCCAAGGATAAGCACCTTGCTTTTTTGGATCTATTATTCGTATATTTTTCCTATTAACAATGATCAAATCGTCAGGGCAAGAATTCTCGCACGCTCCGCAATAAAAGCACTGATCTTCATTACAAGCAATCTTACCGTATTTTACGACGTCTTCAGTGCTCTCAGGGATAAAAAAAGATTCTACGGGGCATATATTGACACAGGCTTTACAACCTTGAGGGTCGCATTTATGAAGCATATTTTTTTTAATAATAACTTCCCCCTCAATGGGAGTGTCGATGGAAAAACATTGATCTGGGCATTCTTTTGAAATTTTAAAAAAATCTTGAATGTGATTCCTATCTCTAACGGTTAAGCATAATTGACAAATTTCATTATCTTTATCCTCGGTACACTTATTAAAATCGATTGTATAGAATTTGTCTATGGCAGGGAATTCTTCTAAGGAAATCTGTCCTTCAGGTTCAATATTCTCGTGAAATGCGTTGGTAGGGCAAACCACGACACATAGCATGCAATAACAGCATTTATCGTGATCAATAAAGAGTTTAGGGTTAGAATCGTCTAAGATATTTTGGGCAATCTCCGGAATTGGTCCTAGCTCTATAGCATCAACGGGGCAAACTAGTTTACATAAACTACATCCAATACATTTTTTGATGTCATAAGTTAATACTTTCTTAACATCCTTATATTTCCAATTTAGAACTAATTGATCTATAGCAATATCTAAGGTCTTCTCGATTTCTTCTTCTTTATCCTCGTCTAGTTTTTCTTTTGCTGAAGATTCAGTAATTTTAATTCTCCCGAGAACTTTATTAATATTATTCTAATTATCTTAAATCGTGTTAATTAATTAATTTTAGCTCTTAAAAAATTCAAAAAAAAGAAGTTAAGAAAAATAAGACTGGCTTTCTCTATCGAAACCATATACGTATTCAATAGGCATGCCATCGGGTTGCTGTTCGGGTGGAATATATACAATTCTTAAATTAGGAATAAATGTGCCAATTCCATTTTTTGCGAGGATAACTACGGGATGATCGACTTCCCTAAAAATTTTCTCACTGATACTAAGAGTAATTGCTCTACATTGCCACTCATCAATAACACCTAACGAATGAATATATTCGTGTAGTAAGATGTGATAAGTGTATGCCCAGACGATTTCATAAGGTTGAGAATCCAAAATGATTTTTAAGGGAGATTTGTTCATAACGATTTCCGTTCCAGGATGGAAATGCATCCCACCTATAAAACCTCCACGGAACATTCCCATTTCGACCAATCCTAAGCTTAATCCAGCTCGATGGCGACCTAGTATTTTTCTTACATCATTCTTAACGCTCTCAAATATTTCGGGCATTTCTTTCTTTAATTCGCTTAGGTTCAATATGCCACCTTATAAATTTCCTAATTTAAATTCTAATGAAATGTAAAACAAATCATAAAATGAATGATTTCAAAAGTCAAAAAACCAATCGTCGTCATCTTCCCATAGGAAATCCATGAATGACGATAAGTCCTTTAATAAATTTGTTACATCTAACTTATGTGTTGCGCGCTTGAAAGGATCTAAGTCTGAAAAAAATAGATCTTCCATGAGGTTATCTATATTAATCCTTTGACGGAATTGAGCAGGATTATAAAATAATGTATAAAAAATTTCTCTTTCTAAATTTTCTAATTCAGGTCGCTTTTTTAAAAAATCCTTTTGATAAGTATCGTTAATTATGTTTTTTAGTTCCACAATATAACATTCTTTATTTTGCAGTAATTTTCTTCTTTCTAACTCGAATTCCCTAATTTTATGTTCAATATCCTTGATCTGTCCGCCTAAAAATCTGATTTTTTTATTTGGAGATTTAATGTTCTCATATTTAGTAGCACATCCGATATCTTTTAGATTAATAGATTTGGCATCGTCTTTAATCTCAGCCATACTATACCGGATATTGTAATAATCTGGAGAAATATTAATTCTGATTGAGAGATTACTTTTTATCCGATATTTGCCACCGCGTTTTTCTTCACCGAACCTTTCAACTACATTGTTAGTGCTTAAGAGATCTAACTGGCTATGTACTGCTTGCCTTGAAATGCCTAATATTTTAGCTAATTCTGATGGGGAGTGGGGAACTTTTGCCAGTTTTGACAATATAATTCTTCTAGTGGGATTTCCTAGCATTTCTAATAAGCTATCTAAGCTAATGAATTGCTTAGTCTGACTCTCTTTTTCCTCTTTTTCCACTTCCATTTTTATCGTCTTTTTAATCTAATAATTTAAATTTTTATTTATACAGTTCTTCAGGAGCTTTTGAATATTGATCGTGAATTTTTTTGGCTCTATCTGCTCCTTTAAGGATTTTTTCAAGTGCCTCATCGAAATCTGCTTTTGATATTACAACTTCATTAACTAATTGAGACCGAATGGTTTTAATTTTCTCTTCTAATTCTTGTATGTCTTTATTACTAGCTTTTTCTGATTGTAATTGTTCTAGTTGAATATTATAGTCTTGTATTTCCTTCCTCTTTTCGTTAAAGGCTGGAATAGCTCTTCTAATTGTCAATAATGTCGCTTCTTCAGAAAGGGCTTGGATATCGGCACCAGTATATCCCTCGAAACCTTCAATTAAGCTCTCAATATTAACATTGCTTGCTAGTGGTTTATTTTTAAGGTGAATTTTAAATATGGCTTTACGTGATTCTAAATCTGGCATAGAAACCTCGATATGTCTTCCAAACCTTCCAGAACGTAATAACGCGGGGTCAAGCATGTCAGGTCGATTTGTCGCAGCGAGTAAAATAACATTTTTTAAATCTTCTAAACCGTCCATTTCAGTTAATAATTGGGAAATGACTTGATCAGTTACCTCTGAACTTGCAGACCTCCCTCTCACTCCTGCAATTGCATCGATCTCGTCAAAAAATATAATGCATGGAGATGCTGACCTCGCTTTTCTAAACGTTTCTCTTACTGCCTTTGAACTTTCACCAACCCATTTAGATAGAAATTCTGGACCTTTCACTGAGATAAAATTTATTTCGGTTTCATGAGCTAAAGCTCTTGCTAACAGAGTTTTTCCAGTACCGGGGGGTCCAAACAATAAAATTCCACTTGGCGGTTTTGAAGATAAATGTTTATATAATTCAGGATACTTCAATGGCCATTCAATAATTTCTCTTAATTGTAATTTGGCATCTTCTAGTCCTCCAACATCTTCCCAAGTTTCTGTGGGTTGGGAAATAATTACTTCCCTTAAGGCCGAAGGTTCGATGTTATTTAACGCCAAGGTAAAATTTTCCATTTCTATTTTAATTGAACTTAAAATTTCAAAAGGAATTGGCTTGTCTAAATCTATTTTTGGAAGGATTTCTCTAATAGATAGCATCGCCGCTTCTTTAGCTAACGCTTCAACATCTGCACCTACAAAACCATGAGTTTTTTCTGCAATAGTTCTAAGATCCACATCATCATCTAACGGCATACCACGCGTGTGAATTTGTAATATTTCATATCGACCGTGCGTATCAGGTACGCCAATCTCAATTTCTTTGTCAAATCTACCAGGCCTTCTTAGTGCAATATCAATATCGTTTACTCGATTTGTTGCTCCAATGACGATAATTTCGCCTCTTCCTTCTAAACCATCGAGTAGAGAGAGTAACTGAGCTACAACCCTTCTCTCGACCTCTCCAGTGACTTCCCCTCTTTTTGGGGCTATCGAATCTAATTCATCGATAAATATTATTGAAGGAGCGTTATTCTTAGCATCGTCAAAAATGTTCCTAAGGTTTTGTTCACTTTGGCCATAAAACTTACTCATAATTTCAGGACCGCTAATTGTAATAAAATGAGCGTCAGTCTCGAAAGCTACTGCCCTTGCTAATAAAGTTTTACCCGTTCCCGGAGGACCATGAAGCAAGACTCCCTTAGGAGGATCGATTCCTATTCTTTTAAACAATTCAGGATGTCTCATTGGTAATTCGATCATTTCACGTATTCTTTGAATTTCATCTTCTAATCCACCAATATCCTCATAGCTTACTCTTGATTTTTCTCTTTCTACAAGTTCTTTATGTGTTTTTTCGCTTAATTTAATTTTTGTTCCAAGGTGAATTCTGACCGCAATAGTCTTTGGTTCAAAATCTACGATTATTAAGTCGTATTTTTTACGATAATTCCAAAAGCTTATAACATCATCTTTAGTTATTACTCTATTTTCTAGTAACCTATTTAGTTGTCTAGGGCTAATTACAACTGGCTCTGTTAAACTTGCGAATACTACTTTTTCGGCTAAAATCGCTTCAATTTTACGAATCTCTACGTAATCATCAATCGTTACTTGTATATTCCTTCTTAAAGACGAATCGAGCCTTAGGACTCCAGTTCCTTTATCTTCGGGTTTACCAGGATATAATAATGCGGCTGTCCTTGATTTTGTTAAGGGGGAAAATATCTCAATCGCATCACCATTCTTTAAGTTTAACTTGCTGGTTATATTAGGGTCAATTCTTATTCTACCTTTGCCAGAATCTTCTTTGAATGCGTCTTTTACTCTTAACCTATTTTCTTTTCCTTCTTTTCCTTCATAACCACTTGAAATACCACTCATCTTTTTATACCTGTTTGTTAATTTTTCGCATAATAATAGATACAATTCCGTTGTTGACCTCTACAACATGATCCTTCAAAGTGGATTCAAACGGTAATTGTAGCTTCTTTTCAAAATTTTGGAAATTACTTTCAGTTAATATTTTCAGTTTTCTTCAATCCTCGCTTAAAATTAAAACAATATGGCATTTTTCTATTCCAGGAAGTTCTATTACAATTTCAGCGTA
>JAUWZT010000231.1 GCA_030615145.1 Promethearchaeota archaeon
GTTATTTGACTGCAGAGGTAACTCACTTTTCGACATGGACAATACTCATGCCTGATTACACACTAGCAATCGTTGGGTTCAGCATTGGTGGCGTTGTTGCTTTAGTAGTAATCGGATCAGTATTCTACGTGAAAAAGAGAAAATAACCAATAAAATAATTATATCTATAAACCAATATTTTTTTTTAATTTTTTAATTACAATATTATAACTATCAATAAATGGATTGTATAAATGTTTAAACTAAAATTAAGGAACAAATCAAATTTCAGCATTCTTATATTACTTTTAATCTTCATTAATTATAGTTTCTTATTATCTAATGTTTTATCTCATAGAACTGAAAATATACCCGGTTTTTCTACTCAAGATCAAATCTACCCAAACGAATCTGTGAAATACATTTTTTCTAATAATATAATTTTTGAAATCTCGACAGATTCTTTTATTGACTTAGAAATCCAATATGAAAATAAAATTGAAAATCGTCAAATTTTCTTTCTTATTAATAATAGTAATCCAATTTCTCTAAACATCACTTCTAAAGTAGCTATGCAAAGTTTTGGGATGACTAGACCGCCTCAAGGACCAAAAAAAGGAGATTCTCAATTTCAGTACAGGTATGATTGCATCTTTCAAATAAATACTAACACAACGATAGAAAGTATAACTATTAGAAGTCTTAAAAGATCTCTATACGGCTTTAATCCAAGTAATGGTTATTCTTTAGCTTTATACGAACCTTCGCAAGAAACATGGGAAGTTATCAGTACAATTGAACAATTAAATGAGTCCAGTTCTGAATATTCTTTAGAGGGGTCTCTTATTAACTTGCAAGCAGACACAGAATATTACATTACTTTTTTCGATATTATTGAGGATTTTGATAACTGGATTTGGGTAATCATTTTAATAGTTGGTGCATTTGGGATAGCATCGCTTGCTATTTTAATTTCAAAAAAAGATTATTTCCAATACTTAAAAACTAGAACGATTCCAATTGAGAAAGGCGCTCATCGGCTAAGCTTAGAAGACGTCTTAGAGAATGAGAATAGGAATAAAATTATTGATTTAATTCTAAAAGAACCTGGAATTCATTTCAACGAGTTATTAAGAAAAACCGAAATAGCTGCCGGTAATCTCGTGTGGCACCTCGATATATTAGAAACATACAAGGTTATTGGGAAAAAGCGTCTTGGGAATTTTATAGCGTATTTTCCGTATTACCAGAAGAATCCCATCTCAAACCTTGATCTACAATTAAGTAAGAGCAAATTAACTTTAGAAATCTTACAAATGATCGAAAAAGAACCCGGTCTATGGAATAGCATTATAACAAAACGATTTAAGGTTGACCACAAAACTATTCAATATCATGTTAAAAAGCTAACAGATCTTAATTTAGTTCATTTCAAAAGCGAAGGAAGGAAAAAAAAGATATTTCCTAATCTTGATTCAGATTATTTCAATAACAAGAAAGAATGATTCTTCCTAACAAATCTTTAAGCAATCATTTAAAGAATTAATATTTCATTAAGAGTATATTTAAATGATA
Source organism: Promethearchaeota archaeon (assembly GCA_030615145.1). Lineage (GTDB taxonomy): Archaea > Asgardarchaeota > Lokiarchaeia > Sigyniarchaeales > SOKP01 > SOKP01. The sequence continues at coordinate 1,555 of JAUWZT010000231.1, forward strand.
TTCCGTTTTTGTAGTTTTAATTAGAACTAGTAATAGATGTTGAAATATTGAATGATTAATCCTGAAGAATTTTTAAAATTTTTAAAAAGTAGAAGGAGCATCAGAAACTTTCTCGATAAAATGATTGCTGATAAGGATCTTGAAATGATTTTAGAGGCAGGAAGATGGACTCCAAGTGCTTTCAATAGACAACCTTGTCAGTTCATCGTTATCAAAAATAACGAGTTTTTACAGGAAATTTCGAAAACAGCCATCTGGGGCAAGTTTATGAAAAGAGCTCCTATTGCTATAGCAATAGTTGGAAAAATTAAAACAAGTCCTAAATGGTATATTCAAGATACTTCATTAGCTTCAATGAATATGATGTTGATGGCTTGGTCTTTAGGAATAGGGACTTGTTGGATTGGTTCAATGGATAGGGAAAAAGCTAAAGAATTACTTAGTTTAGGGAAAGACGATTTTCTTTTAACAATCTTACCTTTTGGATATATTAAAGGAAACATTCCGAAACCGACTCTAAGAAAACCTATAGAACAAATAAAAAAAGAAATTTAACTTTTCATAAATCTTTTTTATTATGAAATTATAAGGTCGTCAAGTTCTTCTGGAGCTTTCGTTAATTTAACATAACCATCATCGGTTATTAAGACAGAGTCCGAATGACGAAAACCTCCAAGTCCCTGAATGTAAATACCCGGCTCAACGCTTATTAACATATTTGGTTCGAGAAGTTTATCATATCCCTCAGCTAAATACGGAGCCTCGTGTCCAGTGATTCCCAGCCCATGTCCAGTGCGGTGAATTATATAATCGCCATATCCTTTTTCAGTTATAAACTTTCTTACTTTACGATCAATTTCACCCATAATTGTTCCTGGTTTTAAAAGGCTATACGCAAGCTCTCTGGCCTGGAACATTGCTTCGAAAGGTTTCTTAGCCTTCTCCGGAATATGTTCTAAAAAGAAGGTTCTTTCTATTTCAACCCCATAACCATCTACCTGAGCGTATACTATGGAAACATGTGGACCTCCTTCCTCCATTTCGGCAAAAAGTTTTGGAATTATATGCGGGTCGTGAGAAAAAGAGGGTGGCCATACTGCTCCAACCGTTCTACAGACGATGAAATTTGCACCTGGTATATCTGTGACAATCTTCGAAGTCATGAATCCTGTGACTTTCTGATATAAAGCAAATTCCGGCACTCCAGGACGGCAAATTTTAAGCAATTCTTTATGTCCTCTATTAATAATTTTACAAGCATGGACAGACCTTCCGATTTCGTAATCTGTTTTTACAATTCGCACCTCATCGATAATGTCTGTAATTATCTTGTTTCCAGGAGTTTTTGCAGCAATCCCAGATGGCATAGCAGCCTCAATTCCTACTTTTTTATCCTTTTTAATAAGCGTTTGATATAAATCGTACCAATTTTCTCCTTCGGGAGCTGGAAATTCGAAATAACTATGAAATTCAAGATCGCAAAGAGTTCTCGACTCTACATGACTCTTTTCTAAGAGTGGAACCACCATTTTGGGGAGTCCTTCTCTTTCGATAATTAGAATAAATGGACGCTCGTGTACATTGTTTGCAAAGTTAGTTAAATAATATATGTTAGTTGGATCAAATGACACATAATAATCCAAATTCTCTTCTATCATCATAGCTCTTACTTTATCTAATCGACTGGAAAGCTCATCTCGGCTTGGTGGGGCAGTAATCCCTTTTGGTTTGCTATTCATGATAAATTCTTCAAATTTTATCTTTAAAATTATTATTGTAAAAGAAATTCTGAATAAAAAATTTATTAGTTTTTTGGAGTTTTTTATATAATAAAGAACAAGGAAACCATAAAGAAACCTTTAAAATACAAGAGCAATCTATTATTAATTAGCACAATTTACATATTAAAAATACATTATAAAGATAAAGAGGAAATAAAATTGAAAACATTTGAAGATTATTTAGCCCGATTATATAAAATGAAGCCAAATATTTACATTGGTGACGAATTAGTAGGTCGGGATGACCCTCGATTACAGGGTGGTCAAAATATCATAAAAGTTACCTATGACTGCGCTCATAGCGAGGAATTTGAAGATTTATGTGTAGTTATCTCTCATTTAACTGGAAAGAAGATTAACCGGTTTTGCCACATCCATCAGAGCGAAGATGATCTTTTAAAAAAGCAGTTAATGACGCGATTATTATGTCATCGAGTAGGGGGGTGCATTCAAAGGTGTATGGGGTGCGACGCTTTAAACGCACTTTCTGTAATTACATACGAGTTAGACCAAGCGCTTGGAACCGATCACTATGAAAGGTTTAAGAAGTATTTAG
>JAUWZT010000136.1 GCA_030615145.1 Promethearchaeota archaeon
ACTGCCAGAATATTATCCCATATTTTTAAAATTGGAGACGATAGTTGCAAAATTGTTTCCTCTTGCATCTTACGCTCGGAAATATCTCGTAAGACTTCAACTATTGCTTTAACTCCCTTATATTCTTCAATAATCCCACTGTCAATGTCAAAATAACATTTTCTATTCATAGAAGGTAAAATTAATTCTTTTTCAAATCGAAAATGACTTACATCTTTTACCTTAAATTCTGCTATTGCACAAATTTCGCATGATTGATCTCTATTAAGAAGTGCTTTATAACATGTCTTGCCAATCAAATCTGTCTTAAAATTTTTCAATGCCTCCTCATTCGCAAACAAAATTTCATAATCATATGATATAACAAAAATTATATCTTTTAGACTTGATAACACATTTTCTATATCTTTACTCATACTTTATTCCCCTTTTATTATTGAAAAATTAATTTTATTTGTATTTAATATAATTTTATTATTATTATTTGTATCTATTGTACAAATAAAATTAAATAAGCTCCTTTTTTTAAATCTATGCTTTTTTTATGAGGTAGTAGATTAGGTTTTGCCAAAAAAATATCGGAAAATTTCGTTCAAAAATCGAAATTCAGTAAATCTCCTTATTTTAAAATCAAAAACCATCTATACGTAATTTCTTATCGTTTGACGAATTCCGAAGTACATTATATTAATGATTGCTGATTTTGAAAATTTATTAAGCAATAATCCTTATAAATGAAATCCTCAAATTATTTTTTAATCATGTTTTTTATTTAAATAGTTTTAAAAGTTAAATAGTACAAGTACAAAAAAAAAGAAAAATTGATATGATTTATCATGAATAAGCTTGATAAATTGCAAAATGTAATTACTGCAATGATAACGCCCTTTAATGAGGATTTTTCTATAGACGAAGAAAAATATCGCGAATTTATTAGATTTCAGATCGATAACGGCTGTCAGCCTTTAACAATGGGTACTACTGGCGAATCGGCAACGTTATCTCATAAGGAGCACCATTACGCAATAGAGATCACGGTTGATGAAGCAAAAAAAAGCGGAAAAGACCCATTTGTATTAGCAGGGACAGGAAGTAATTCTACTCAAGAGTCAATATCACTCTGTCAATACGCCGAAAAAGCAGGGGCTGATGGATGTTTAGTAGTTGTTCCATATTATAATAAACCGGTGCAACATTCTTTAGTAGATCATTTCTCAGCAATAGCCGATTCTGTGTCTTTACCGATAATATTATATAACGTACCTAGTCGAACAGGTCGAAATTTAGAACCTGAAACCGTATCCAAATTAGCTTACTCTAAAGATAATATTGTTGGAATCAAATGTGCCAGTGGAAATATAGATCAAATTACCAAGTTTGTAAAAACAACACCAGAAGATTTCATAGTACTTAGTGGTGATGATGGAATGACATTCCACATAATGGCTCTAGGTGGTAAAGGCGTCGTAAGCGTAGCAGCAAATATTATACCCGCTAAACTTGTGGAATTCACAAACATAATGCTTAAGGGAAATTGGGAAAAAGCTAAAGAAAAACAGTTCGAACTATACGATCTTTTTAAAGTATTATTTATTGAAACTAATCCCGGTCCAGTAAAGCACGCTGCGGAATTAATGGGAATAATGAATAAAAGGATGAGGTTGCCACTAACGCCTCCGTTAGTAGACAATCAAGAAAAAATTAAAATAGTATTAAAAAATTTAAATTTAATTTAGATTAGCTTGATTTAAGGTGGAATAAAATGATAAAATTACTAATTTTAGGCCCTACGGGTATAATGGGGAAACTCATTAGTGAATTAGCTTTGAAGGACGAAGAAATTGAAGTAGTTGCCGCTTGCGATGTAAATAATATCGGCGAAGAATTAGGAGGGCTCCTAGCCGTAAAAGATAGGAATAAAATCAAAATCAGTGATGTTAATTATCTTCAAAAAGTTATAGACGAAACTAAGCCAGATGTCGCCGTTGATTTTACTGTGGCAAAAGCAACAGAAAAAAATTGCAAAATCTGCGTTGAAAACAGAATTAAATGCGTAATTGGAACAACAGCAATGACCCAAGATTTTCTCGATGAAGTCGAAAAGCTTGTAACAACAAAGAAGGCTCCAGCAGTGATTTCGCCTAATATGGCACCGGGCGTCAACATTTTATTCAAAATGGCATCAATTTTAACTAAATATTTAAACGATTGGGATATTGAAGTTATTGAGGTACATCACCACAGAAAGATTGATTCTCCAAGTGGAACGGCATTAAAAATAGGACAAATACTCAGCGATACTTTAGGCTCTGAATTCGAAGAAATCGCCAAATTTGGAAGGAATAAAGGACCAAACAAACGGTTGATTGGTGCTAAGAACGAAATCGGAATCCACTCAATTCGAGCGGGAGATATTATAGGCGATCACATTATTCTATACGCAGGGCCTGGCGAGAGAATTGAATTAAAACATCAAGCTCATAGTAGGTCGTGCTTCGCAACTGGAGCTATTAAAGCGATTAAGTTTATCGTACAAGCTAAAGAAAACAAAATATATACTACAAACGAAGTATTAGGCTTGTAATTAAAATCTTTTTTATACATCAATAGCATCTTAAAAAGTGAGACAAAATTATAAAAATTTCTCAGAGCAGATCAGTCTTATCATTAACCTGAATTCACAGATTTCATAATGCAGGTTTCATAATGATAAAATTATATTTGTAATCAGTGCAGATAAGTATTAAATATTTATTTATCATATTTTGAATTATCTATAAACTTATAGATGGTGAAAAAACCAAATTAGAAAGAAGTACTAAAATGTTAATTTATATAGGTGGAAAAAATGGTTGAAAAATTTTGGTATAAAGTAGCAAGGACTATTGCAAAAGCTGGTGGATTCCCTTTGCCTATAACTGACGCATATATTGAATTGATGCAGGCATTATTGACTGAAGAACAGGCTAAATTCATTTTAATTTTTAGAAAACCTAAACTAAACATTGATCAACTTAAAGCCAAAACGGACTTAGACGAGAAGTCATTAATTACAATGCTAAATGAATTAACACATAACGGAATAATAACCGGTATTCCTAGCAGAAGGACGGGAATAATGGTATATACATTGATAGGGCTTATTCCTGGAATTCTTGAATCCACTTTTATGAAAGGGACTACAGGGGAAAGAGAAATAAATCTAGCTCATAAATATGAAAAGTTATTTGCTAAAACTACTGAGATTACACAAAATAATTATGATAACATCATAAATCAATACAGAAAATTCCCACCCTTCGATAGAATTGTTCCTGTTGAAGAAATGATTGACATTCAGCAAGAAAATATACTGCCATATGAAGATGTGAAAAAACTTATAGAAACATTTGATTTAATTAGTATCGGCACATGTTATTGCAGGCATCAAAAAGAACTTCTAAATGACCAATGTAAGAGAAATGCTCCTAAGCTAACCTGCTTTTTTTTAGGTAGGAATGCTCAATTTGCCATTGAACATGGTGCTAAGCAAATTTCTAAGAAAGATGCATTGCTTATCTTAAAGGAGGCCGTAAACCATGGGCTTGTTCATAAAGCAATTCATGCAAATCTTAATCCTGAAAATGTTGAAGTTACTTTCTGTAACTGTTGTAAATGTTGTTGTATAACCTTCCAATCCTATTATCGGGGAATGGCTCCAATATCTTCTCTAACATCATACCTTGCGAACGTGGATAAAGACATTTGTATTGGCTGTAGTACATGTGTTAATATATGCCCTACAGAAGCAATGGAATTGATAGAGATGATATCGGTTATAAATCAGAATAAGTGTATTGGATGTGGTTTATGCGCTTATCATTGCCCTGAAAAAGCAATTAAACTCAAAAGAACAGGACCTAGAAATGTATTTATTCCCCCTCCAAGAATAGAGCAAATTAAAAACATTAAAGTATAGGGCTTATAATTTCATAAATAGAATTACTCTTTTTCACAGGAATGAGATAAAATTATACTTGTAATCAATATATACTACAAACGAAGTATTAGGCTTGTAATTAAAATCTTTTTTATACATCATTAGTATCTTAAAAAGTAAGATAAAATTATAAAAATTTCTCAGAGCAGATCAGTATTATCATTAACTTGAATTCACAGGTTTCATAATGCCAACTCTTCATTTAGAATGTCTAAAGGGTATCCAGTCCTTAAACGTTCCTTTTTTATAATTTTATCTCGTGATAATATAAATCACTAAAATTTTTATTCTTTTATATGAAATAAAACTGTTGCGATTTCTTATTTCAAATGATCGGGGATAATTTGTTTCTTTAATAAATCATCATATGTTTCTGCTTCTCTAATTTTATGAATATAGCCATTTTTAATTAAGATTTCAGCAGCTCTTGGTCTAGAATTATAAGTACTGCTCATAGTAAAGCCATAGGCACCTGCATCGAGTATAGCAAGAAACTCTTTCTCATTCAATTCTAGTATTTCCCTATTCTTACCAAGAATATCTCCAGATTCGCATATTGGTCCTGCAACATCGTATATTAACGTTTTTTCTTTACCCTTTTTATTACATGGTATAATATGGTGATATGAATTATATAAAATTGGTCTTAATAACGTGTTTAACCCCGCATTTACTCCAGCAAATAGTTTATACCCATTGTTTTTAATTGTATTTATTTGCGTTAAAAGAATACTCGACTCAGCAGATAAATATCGTCCTGGTTCAATTTTAAAAGCTGGTTCGCCTATATCCTCCGATCTTAATAACTCTATAAAAGGTTTTATAACAATTTTGCTGTAAACATTCAAACCTAACGGCTCTTCTTCTGGTTGATAAGGAATCCCCAACCCCCCTCCAAAGTCGATAAATTCAAATTTAATTTCGAGGGTTTTAGCTAATGTTTTAACGATATTAAGATATTTTTCAGTTGGTTTCTCGTAATCGTAAGCGTTAATTATTCCAGAACCAATATGTTGGTGGATGCCAAAGTTCTCAAAGCCAAATTCTTTTGCTTTTCTGTAGGCTTCAATTACTTGTTCTTCTAATATGCCAAATTTTATATCTTTACCCGCAGTAATGGTATGAATGTGATGTCCCGCTCCAAATTCGGGATTTATTCTAAAAGAAATCGTAGATTTTTCCTTTCCAAGTTTTTCATAAATATCCGCTAATCGTTTTAATTGACTTAAACTATCTAAATTAACTAAAACATCGTTTTTAACGGCGAATTCAAAATCGTCGTCCGTAAACATATTACCGGTATAAATTATTTTTTCTGGAGTAATTCCGGCTTTGAAACATGTAAATATCTCTCCTTGTGATGTACAATCGAAAGATGATCCTTCGGAATTGAGTACCTTTAAAATTGATAAATTAGAATTAGCCTTAACAGCGAAATGTATTTGGTTTTTCTTGTATTCGGAATTTACTACATTTTTTAACTTTCTATAACGTTCGCGAATCATTTGTTCGTTAATTACATAAATAGGAGTACCATATTCTTCAACAATATCTAAAGTATTCATACCAGCAAAATACAACACATCGTCGCGATATTCTAAACCCTTCTTATTTAACCAATCAGCATATTTCAACCTTGAATTACCTCTAATTTAATATACAATTTGCTTATTGAATAAAAAACTTTTTAATATTGTTTATTTTAGCTAGAATTCAATTCTATCGATTATCCCTTCAAAAACTTTTTCTGCTGGCCCTTCCATAAAAACCGTTTTTCCATTATAAGTAATTATCAAATCGCCCCCATCGTTGTGGACCGTAATTGGAGTATCTTCGTCAAATAATCCTAGAATTGTTCCCGCTACCACAGCCGCGCAAGAACCCGTTCCACACGAATTAGTAATACCAACACCCCTTTCAAAAACTCTTAGAATCACTTCCTCTTTAGAAAGAACTTTTACAAATTCTACATTTGTTTTTTTTGGAAAGAGTACGTTTGATTCTATAGACGCTCCGTATCTATTTAGCTCGTCATTGCTTAATGTCTCCTTTGTAAATATAATAGCGTGAGGGTTGCCCATTGAAACTGCTGTGAATTTAAAGATTTTATCTAAAGCTATTATAGATTCGTTAACGCATTTCTTTACAGGATCTTTTAAATCAACTGGGATTTGTTCACAATCTAAAATAGGAGCCCCCATATCGATTTTTACGGATTTAACTTTGTCATCAATTACATTGAGTCTTGCAACTACAATTCCTTTGGGTGTTTCAATTTCAATTTCTTCTTTTTTGTAAATGTCGTTCTCGTAAATGTATTTAGCAAAACAGCGAACGCCATTGCCACACATTTCTGCTTGAGAACCGTCAGGGTTAAAGATTTTTATCCTTACTTCCGTGTTTTTTGGATGGCAAACAAATAAAATCCCATCAGCCCCGATTGAAAAATGCTGTTTGCATAACTTTCTGGACAAATCTGCCTTTTTATTATCAGGGATACCCCACTTAAGGTTATTTATTAAAATATAGTCGTTCCCTAATCCATGTTGCTTTTCAAAATCTAAGTTTTCTAAAATTATTTTATCCATTTTGACTCTAACTACAATTATTTTAAAATTTTGAACCTATATTTATAAATTAATTAAACATTTATTGAAAAAAATTTCGATTAAGAAAAATATATTGGCAATTTATAATAATTTAATATTTTAAATTAACAATTGACAATACGACTTAGATTTATAATTCAATAAACATTAAGTTAATATAAACGTTATATCAAACTTAAAACTATTATGAATATGGAATTATGAAACGAAAATTTCTCGCTTTTACCGTTTTTACTTTATTTATTTTAATACCGCCCGCTAATGTTTCTGGATTCGAGCACATAGATAACATTAACGATGGAATTTCTGTATATTTCCTAGCTCATTTAAACACTAGTCAAACTATTGAAATTAACATAACTCACACTGGGGATGGAAATTTTGCACTATTTCTATTTGATAAGCGTCCCACTGAATCATTTATAAACCTTGATAAAAGCCTTAACCCGAGAATTTTTGATGTTGCGATAAATTATAGTGAAGACGATAACCCTTACATCTATTACACCTCGTTGGAGTCAAAAATTTATTACATTCAACTTGTTTTAATCGAGAACGGCCCCGACACCTTTTATTTACAATGTAATTTGGACAGCTTAACTCGATATTACCTTCCAATTATTTCAGGATATAGCGTTAGCTTCATAATTATCTCGTTAATTCTTGTGTTTGGAATAATCTTGTATAGAGGAAAATTATATAATAAACTGAAATAGCATTCAAAAAAAAAAATAATATAATAAAAAAATAATAAAAAAACTATTTTATTCTTCTTTAGCGAATTTTTTTGCTAATTTTTCCTTGATTTTGTCCCAACTTTTATCAATGGCTTTTTCTACTGCTTTATCTGCTAATTTTTTAGCAATATCATTATCTAAGGATGGTTCAAGCTGTTCCATCACTTTTTCATGAATTATGCCTTTAACTTCATCTTCAACTATTTCTCCTACTGTAGTTTCTTCAGTAATTAAATCTGCAACAGTTTCTAATAATCCTTTGATTTTTTCTAAAACTTCAGGATCTAAACCCTCAACTTTAGGAATTTCAGGTTTTTTTATTTTTGGTACTTTAAATGGTGTCATTTTTTTACTCACTTAATAATTTGAATTTCACAATGATTAACCCTTCAAAAATATTTAAACTTATTTTTTAACAGAAAAAAAAATTTTAATATTTAAAAAAGAAATTGTAAAATTATCTAATTCCCATCCCAACCGGCTAATCTAGCAAATAAATACCATGAAGCATAAGCTTTTAAGTTTGCATTTAAAGGCTCAGAGTGAGCAGAACCACACGCGTACCATTCTCCTCCATTCGGTTCTGTATTAACGCCATCATGAGGAGATTGCCATTCAAATGCACAATTCCCCCCATCATAACTGCAATCATCAGCTACATTTAAATCTAAAAAGTAATTATCGTCTGGGTCGTATCTTTCAATATCAGCAAAATCAAATAATATCCTATTGTATGTTATACAGTGATTTCGAATAATTTCATTTTGTAGATTATTAGTACCACCTATTCCTTGACCATCTACATGACCCGTCATAAATACAAATTTAGTCTCGTTTTCTAAAGTCCTTCCTTTTGAACCACCCGCAGAGTAGGCAGAAATCAAATATTCCATATGAGATATGTATCTAGATATATTATGCCCCGCAATATTACACCAAGACCACATTATAACATTTGTTCCAGGATTAGCAGGATTATCCAAATATTCTTCTGTAGCTAAGGCCCAAGCATCGTCATTGGGATTTCCAAGGTCATGGGCGGTAGTGGTGGTTAAAGATCCTCCAAAATTACCAGAAAAATCGTAAAATTCAAGCTTAGTGTCATCTCCACCGCCATCTGCTCCAAATATATAAGTATTATAGCCACCCATAAAAACATCTAAATTCGTCATACTTGTGGTTAATTGACTACCGTGAGAAGTATGACCATATGCAATATTAAGGTTTTTTTTAGATTCATTAATCCAGATAATTGGTATAGATTTTAAATCCTCCAAATGAGCATGTCTATGGTCAATAATAAAGGTTTCTGAAATAGACTGGTTATTACTTACTATTAAAATCCAAGCTCGATCAACAATATGGGACCCATCTGTTATGTTTATTTTTACAGTGTAAGTACCATTAGGATTAGAGTTAGCATCGAATATGTAAGCTGTTAAATTCCCCCCAACCTTAGTATCGTTGATGTACCAACCAAATGTTAGGTAATCACCATCGGGGTCGTAAGCGGTAACGTTAAACTCTTGAGTATCTGTTTCGTTGATGTTAGGATTTATCAACGGAAAATAACTCTCAATAATTGGAGCTTGATTAGTGTTTTCCGGACTATTGAGTATACTTGTTATCCAAAAATAAGATGGAACGCTAATAACAACTATAGTAATTAATACTATGATTAAAATTGCTTTTTTCTTCATAATTAATCAGTTGAATAATAAATTCATTACTTTATTATATTGGATACATAAGATTATTCAATTATTTATAATTAGACATTTTTAATTCTATTATTAAAAAATTTCATTTGTTTATTCAATAACTTTTATAGCGAATTTCGTTAATCATCTATATTTAAAGAATTATTATTTTCGAAAATCCTATCTCTATTTTTTGGTTTAAAAAGCGCAAAAACAGTGTTTTGGACGATCCTTGATCAATTCCATTATTAATAAAAAAATTAAAGTGTTTTGAATATCTTTTTTTCTATACCTCTACAATGATTTCTTCATCTAAATATTTTTCTTCGTGAAATAAAGAACTAACAAACGGGGAGATCCGCGAAGTCTGCGTGGGAGGTCCTCAAGTCTTCAAGGGGTATTTTGGAAATGAGGAAGCCACGAAAGCGGTTCTATCCACCGAGGGAATTTTATACACGGGAGATTTGGGGTACATGGATGAGAAAGGCTTGCATCTCTCCGGTAGGAGAAAATTCATAATAAAATCAAAGGGATTTCAAGTATTTCCTCCCGAGGTGGAGGATTTCATCGCCGAAATGCCCGAGGTAGAATTTGTAGGGGTCATCGGCGCAGAGCATAAAATCTTTACCAAAGGGATCGTTGCATACATCAAAGTTCATGAAGGGATGACCCTGATGGAAGAGAAGGTACTGGAACATTGCAAGGGGATGGCGGCATATAAGCGCCCCTCATTGGTCGTGTTCTTGGAGGAATTTCCTTTAAACCGCGTGGATAAGGATATCGAGGAAGCGAGAGCCAAGGGCGGCTGGATACATAAAAATAGACCCTTTTTACCATATAAAGGGTATTAACTTCTTCTTAGTTTTTTGAGCATACTCTTTATACCCTTCAAGTTCTTCATGAAGCATTTTATCTTCAAATACAATGCGAATAATTAAACCTATTACTATGAAC
>JAUWZT010000092.1 GCA_030615145.1 Promethearchaeota archaeon
ATTGATTGCACATAAAATGACGCCTAAAATGATTGCATCTAGTGACCAATTCTCTAGGATGATTGGATTATTTTGTTCATATTTCCAGATATAGAGTACCGCTATGATAATAGTTATAACTGCGTTTATAATTAGCATTGTTACATAATATCCCATATCTGGATTTGTTATTGGTTGATTTGTATTGTAATCAAAAAAGGCAGAGCCTACTATCATGAACGCCCACATCCATGAACCTATTCCTAGAATTATTGCAAATACTAACGACTTTTTATTAATTTCTACCATTTTTATATTAACTCTATTTTTCAATTTAAAATTTTTATAATTTAGAAAAAAAAAAAAAAAGTTTATTTATTCAAAAGGTTGTCTTATAACAGTCTTCATCGTTGCGGGATTTGCTTTCCTTGGGTCGCTTAAATAGATTTCATGATGCTTCTTTTTATGACCATCAAAACTGCCACCGACCTTCTTGATGAAATTGTGCATTTTTTGAATAGTAGGTTCTTCTTCTGAATATGGACCTATATGCATAATTTGAGCAGCTCTTCCTTCCTTATACTGCTCTAATCGGAGTTTAGGTAATAATTCTGAAAGTTCAGGTTTTTTATCTTTTGTTACTTTTATCGCTTCATTTATCATGTCTTGAGTGATCCAGTCAGGTTGCATTATCATCATCGTCCATTTCCATTTATTGCGGTCTCCCTCTGTAAAATCATCCATATTATCAGCCCACCATAATCCTTCTAAGGGAGGAACGACATAATCTTTCCCTTTTTTTTTACTCAGGAATTTTGTTTTAAAAGCAATAGGATATAATACAGCCAGAGCATCTTGATACTCTTTCGAGTCGCCTGGAGATCCTATTCCATCTATCATTAAGAACTGCATCTCAGGAATATCAACCTGTGTCACTTCTTTAGAGCTCGGTTGATAAAACTCTTTCATGGTTTTCTTGAAATCTATCTTTGATGGCATATTTCCTCACTCCCTTTAGCCTCTTGGTTGAAAGCTATTTGTAGGACATTTTCCCGTATCTAAAGTTGCTGGAACTTCGTGTCCGAAGCAATCTCCTTTAGTTTCATCAATAGGTTTATAAAATTTACAATCTTTGCATTGAGCCATTTTATTATCACTTAAATTTTTTTTAGTTTATTATAGTATTAAATTAATTGTGACAATATTAATCTATTTATTATACAAAAATATTTAAGCATATGTCACAAATTAATAATACAAGGAAATAACCTTATTTTTTGTTTTCATGATTATGATCACAAGCACAATTAATAGGTTTTTAAATGAAATTGGATTAACCGATATTCAAATAAAAATATACAATTATCTATTAACTCATAAATTTGGAACTATAAACAATATAAAAAGGGATTTAAATTATTCTTATACACAAGTACACCATAATTTAATGATATTGGAAGAAATAGGTTTAATCGAATCATCAGATTCAAAACCTCGAATTTACCTTAAGATTAATCCTAAAATTGCTTTAACAGAATTAATCAATAAAAAATTTAACGCATTTCAAGAAAAAATTAATAAGTTAGATGAAGAATTAAAAATTCAAGAAAGCGTAATGGGAAGATGTGTTCGAGACATAAGTTTTTACTATTATTCCAATCTTAGTTTAGCTTTTGAGAATTATTATATACTAATAGAAAACACGCTTCACGAGATAATTATGAGCTCCTTGCCAATTTCTCTTTTAAAAAGATTGGAACCCGCATTATATCAGGCATTTATGAGGGGCGTTCAGATAAAGCTATATTTCTCGGATTTAGATTTTGAGAAATATCCAAGCTATCTTGAAGAAGTTACCAATACACTAAAAAGAACCGGAACTGAGATAATTCAAACAAAAGAAAAGACTTGTCAACTGATTAGGTTTAATGACGAGATTGTTAATATGGGAAATATACTTATTGATGAAGATTACCTAAATTCCGTAATTTTCAAAGAAGATGATGTTTTTCAAGTTGATGGGTTTCGCGGTCCATTCGCAAAACAAGCAAAGAAGATGTTAGAAATTAAAACTGTAGAAAAAAGAATTAAAATAGGCTACCCAAGATCATTTAAAGAAGTTTTAGGCGTAATTGATGAAAGAAACATGATAAAAACCAGAGATCTGAGTAAATCTTCAGGTATTGGAGGTACCAAATTAAAGGAGATCTTAAATTTTTTAGTGAGAGAAGGAGTTATTAAAGAACACATTAAGAGTGAGGGTGTAGGTAGACCTGGAATATATTACAGTACAGTTGATTAGAAATATTTTGAGGTAATGTAAATATAAAAAAAATAAAAAAAGAATTAGGGAATTATAATTATTTCGAAATAGTCAAATATTATAAATACTAAACATGCTATCTCTAATAATATCCAAAGATTGCGCTTTAAACTTCTTAGGCCTTTAAATACTTTTCCTGAATAATTTATGCTATTATAAATTAAAATTATTACCCACGCTGTTAATAGGAAAACTATTGGCAAGAATAATACGTACAATTCTCGTCCTACGAAATCTAATAGGTATTTATAACCAAGTATAGAAAATGCTGTTATAACTAAAGTAAATCCGAAACCGAACGAATACTCCGCAAATGTCACAAACTTATTAATTTGATCTTCTGGCATATTCCCTGCTCTTGCTTCATAGTGTGCTTTTGAGTTCGTTGATACCGAATTTACAAAAAAAATAAATGAAAGCATTAACAAGAATGTTGCTGAAACAATACCACTTGAAGGTCGTACTTGCCATACTAAAGCTAAAATTGTTAAAACAGCAGCAATCATGGTTGTACTAAGGATAATCCAGTCTCGAACATTCAAATTTTGGGTTTTGTTATTCTTTTCCATAATATTCACTTAAAACTTTCATAAATATTTAATTTTCCCTTTTTCATCAGAAATTATTAATCCTTCGCAATTTTTGATGTATATATAATATGTTCAATGAATTGTTCATTATATTATTCATTAAATATTTCAACACACTTATAAATAAGTATTTCATATTGATCATATAGAGGTGTTTAATAATGGAAATTATGAATGAAAAAGATAGAAAAAAAGTGATCTTAGAATCACACAAATTTGGTGGCATAAGCCTAAGGCGTCAAATGTTAAGAGTACATAAAAATGGAGCCAAATTTCCTATAAGTAAAGCCTATATTGATGATGAACTCTTAGATCCTGATGTTTCCTATACTCTTATTTTAATACCTGAAGCTAAAATCGCTACTAAAACTATTGTTACACTAACTTTTTTTAAGAGAAAGAAGGGGCCTCTAATGTTTTATTCGTTTCCAGAGAATACTCTTAATAATATGGAGGAAGAAAGTATCGTTGAAATGATCGCTCAATCTTTTAAAGAAAGATTCTTCATCCTTCAATCCAGTATTGTATGCTCACTAAATTATTATTTTGAAATTCATTCGGATTGGGCTCGTGGAAATAAAGAAATGTTAATGATTAGCGTAATCTTAGATCGGAAGATAAATCAAGCAATTGAAGAAATAATTCAGTCACTCTGTATTGATTTTGAATCACAAATAAATTCTAATAAAGAAATTTTTAAAGCTCTTTATATAAATGAATTGGATTTATTTACAGATGAGGAACATGTTGACATCAAGAGAATCAATGAAGACTTGAAAGCTAGTATAAAAGAATTCTATAACAAAACAACTGTATTACTACGACAGAAAACTATGAAGCATGTAATCACCGTGTCACTGGAAATTGAAAAAAAATTAGACCTTAATCAAATTGCCCAAGAAATTGAAGGTGTTGAGTTCAACCCTGAGAGGTTTCCTGGATTAATTATGAAAATTGGAAAGCCAAGCGCCACTATCCTCATATTCTCTACTGGTAAACTGGTAATAACTGATATGAAAAATACATCTGAAGCAGAGCAAGTTGTTGATATAGTTCTAAAAAAAATTAGGAAAGTTGGCATAAATATAAGTAATCCAAAAATTGCCGTTGAAAGTATCAAATAATAAATTAAAATTTTTCATTATTTTTTATTATTAGATTATGATTACGAGCTTTCTAATACAATTTTGAAATCACTTTTTTAGTAAATTTACTCTCCGTATTGCTTTATTTTTGTTTTATGTTAAAATTAAATTATGTCATCAAAAGTAGTTTCTTATTATGATTGGTCGTTAGGTTTTAAAGGTAATAACACAGATAGCACTTCAAAAATTACGCTTACAAAAAAAAAAAGATTAAATTCAATTGGAATTGCTGATGATGACTTTGAAAATTATTTGAGAAAATGGAAGAATAGAAACCTTTCCTAATATAATTTAACTTATTATCTAATGATTTTTTATTTCTCATCCCTAATTTTTGCTTTTTTATATATTTATGTTCTTTTAGTACGAAATTCATTAAAAATCTAAAGAGGTTTAAATACATTTTTTTATACAATTTACAAATAAGTAAAAATATAAAATCCTTTTATCATGTCAAAATCAAGTTCTTATTTTGATTGGGAACTAAGTTTCCGTAAAAACCAGTCTTCAAAGGAAAGAGTTAAGCGTAATCGAGAAAAAATAAATTCCTTAGGAATTCCGATAAACAACTTTAAAAAGTTTTTACAGGAATGGAAAGAGAAGAATCTTAACTAAATTTTTCGATTAACTTTAATTAGTTATATTTAAAATTGCAAATCACTCAAAAACATACAATAGAACTACTATTAAAATTTCAATACCAAGTAAAATAAAGAAAAATATTAAGGTGTAAAATCTCCATTTTATTGAAACTCTCTCTCTTTCTTCTAAACGGTATATAAATAATAATAGAATAGCTCCAAGCCCTAAAATTGATAATATTACAAGGAAAAGTGTAAAAAGAGGTTCCATAAAAGGTATTATAATAACCAAAATAAAAGCCGTTACGCTTATCCAAAGAATAATAAATTTCTTCATTTTCTCCCTAAAAATTTCGTCGAGGTCTTCAGATTTCTGACTGGGTATAATTCCATAAGATAAACCAAAAATTGCTAAAGCTAATAAAATTGAATGGAATGGGTTTAAACGCTGCCATACTAAATCTGAAAAAAGAATTCCCGTAAATATTCCTAATGATAAACATAAAATAATACGGATTACTTTAAAATTAACTTTCAAGAATTTAATTACTCCCTGAACTAAAGAATTAATTGCGTTCTTAACAATTTGATATAAAGCGCTCAAATTATCAACTATTTTATCGAAGAATTCTTTTAACTCCTCTAACATGAAAATAAATGGGTATAATAAAATTCCTACAATTAAAAACGACCAGCTCCAACCAGATAAATAAAAGGCGTAAAAAATGATACTTATTAATGTTGCCATTGACGCCCAATAAGCAAAAGAGAGGAGTTTCCGTTTTTTAAAGGGTTTGACTAAGAACCCTACAAATACCATAAAAATTAATAGGGAAGTTGAAATATTTAATAAAAGTTTTGTTGGATCCATTATAGCTAATGCAAAATACACATCAAATGAGGAGAATGCACCTAAACCAATCAGGCTGAAACGACTAACCTGTTTTCTAGTTTTTTGATTAATAGCATTTAAATTGTTATTATTATCAAGTTGCATTAGAAATAGTAAAATTCCAAATACGATTAAAATCATCGTAGTAATATTTAATATATCTAATATATCTAATGTTAAATAGTACAGTGGCCAAGAGCAGAAATTGATATAGGAAACAATTATAAGAAAGTTTCGAAATTTTAATTTGTTTTCTTTAATGAAACCCCAAAAATCGAATAGGTTTAAAGCATAACCGTAAACTAACTCTAACAAAAGTATAATAATTATAATTGGAACGATAGTAATTGAGTATTGAGGAATCCAACCTAAAAAATAAATAATTGAAAATCCAAAAATAAATGCCCATGAAACTGTCATTAAAAAGACTGAATGCTTACCAAGGAATTTAAGGATAAACCTATCGAAAATCATTAAAACGTGAATTAATATGCTTGATAAAAATAATATTAATTGAAGCTCAATGTTGGCTAAAATTAGAGTCTGAAAAATGTAAAATGATAATATTATATAAATTACCATTCCTATGAAATTTTTTCGATGTGTTTTCCACTTTATTAACGATTCTTCATTATCCAAGTTAAATTTACGCATAGTGTTGTAATAAGAATAGTTTGTATAGAATTGCATTAAAGCAAAAATCAAGGTGGCAAGACTTTGTAAAGCCAAATTTGAGGGGGATAAAAAGAATATTAGCGAAAATACAGACCATGAAATGTTGAAATAGCTAATTGTATGAACAATGGACATGTATTTACTTTTAATTCTTTTTACTATATTAATTTCTACTATGCTTATTAAAAATAGGACGATTTGTGATGCTAAGAAACTTTCAATTACTCCAAACCAAAGATTAAACATTCCGTAAAATAAAATGGATGTTTCTAAATACGATAATACCATTAGAATAGAATAAGAATTCTGGATGGTTTGAGCATTCACTTTTTTTTTAAAAATTCTTTTAATGGAGAAAACAGAATAAAAAGCTAAGATCGTATTAATTAAAACTAAAAACATAGAATTAAATATATTGAAATTCGTAAAAAGTAAAACTGATAAACTATAAAAAGCTGTAAAGCAAACTTGAAACGTTAAAATAAATCCCCATAAAATTAAATTTCTGAACTTAAACTTTATCAAATGGTTTATTACAAACATAATGATGGAAAGAATCATTAAAAAGAAAAATAACGCCGGAAATCCTATAAAAATCTCATTTGAATTTATTAATAAAGAAGTTATTAAGGAAGATGTGTAAAAGCCTATAGTAAATATAACTAAATTTATTAGGACATTTCTAATCTGAATCATGGATTCATTTAATTTACTTGCTTCATATCGACCTAATTGATTTAAATACGTAAAAATGGCGTATTCAGTATAGAATTGCATAATTAACAGAATTACAAGGTTCAAAAAGAGACTTTCTAAACCAACTGGTAAGAATTGATTTAATAGAATAAATGTAAAAATAGATATTAAAATATACGCAAAAATATGAATTGGATAGATTATCTTTTTACTAACGTTCTTTATAAAATAGAAATCGAAAAATGTCAGGATAAATAAACAGCTAAGTGATAATAAAACATTCTCAATCAACCCCAACTCTAAATAATCAAGAGCTATTCCAAATACAAAAAAAGAAATTTCAAGATATAATAGAAATGCTACTACTGAACTGAATTTCTTTAAATATGAGGTAAATTTTTCGATATCAATTTCTATTTTCGAAGATTCAGCGTATCGTACACTGAGTAATGTCAAAATAGACCATAATATCAAAAATTCGAGAATTTGGTAGAAGATGTTAAATGGGCTAATAAATGCAATAAAAACTGAAAAGTAAGTTGAATTTAATAAAAAGCATATTAAATTTAGAACTTTAATTTGATTTTTATCCTCAAAAAATTTCATAATATTATAGGATTTTGAATCGATTGGAACTTCTTTTTCGCTATTGAAGAGATTTATAAAGATTTGGAAGATAAGAGTGTAAGATATTAATCCTGCTAAAGTAAACAGAAAAAGAGGTTGAAAAAGTTCAATATAAAATAAAAACTGTAATATAAAAAGTGTGAAGGGAATAGGGATTAAATACCACATTATAAATCGATAATTCCCTAATGAAAAATTAATTAAAAATAAATTTATAGTAATAAATACTGCGGCAACCATAAAAAGTGAATCGGGTAACAACAAAAATACAATTGAAGACACGGAAGATGAAATTCCAAAAGAAAAAATACTTAAGGAAATAATTTTTTTCGTTGGAAAGAATAATTTATAGTAATTAAACACGAAGTACGACCCCCCGAAAACTGATATCGCTAAAAATAATGGAAATAATCCAAAATCTGGAATTAAGCTAAAAGTAAAGTATGTTAGCGAAGAGAAATTGACTATTAAAATAGTAGAAATTAAACGATTAAAGATTGCTCGTTTTAATTTTAGAAGTCTTGAAGAAAATAAGCTAAAGGACATAATAATTAACGCTATATTTGTAGAAATATATGGATGCAAGGTTACCAAAAACATAAGATGAAATATTAATAAGAAAATCCCCGCTAATGCAATGGAGTAGGCCAGTATTAATATAACATTCTTCTGAGCTTTTAAATTAGGGAAAAACGAGAGTGTAATAAAAAGTAGTCCATATACTATTGTAATTATAGGGTAATTTATCTCAATTAGAAATCCTACCACTTCAAATAGAGAAAATAGAAATATTAACAGGATTATTGAGAATATTATCCATAAGATAGATACAATATTCCACGATCTTAACCTTACTAGAATTGGCATAAGTATTATAACTGAGATTCCAATAAAAGATAAATAGCTCAAACCAGGGTTTCCGAAAAAGGCATTTTGGCTAAACCAATAGATTAAAAATAGACATAGGCCCCATGAAATAAATAAAACATTAGTGAAATGTTTCTTAATCCATGTATACCAGAAAGGTAAGGATAGAAGAACGCATAGAATAAAAGCCAAAAGATTTGAACCATATAAATTTACACCAAAGAAATTTAAAGCGTTTGTGAATACATTAATACCTGTAAATGCTTCGCTTATCAATGCATAATTTACAATAGGAAAGATTATCCACGATCTATAACCAATTTTCCAAATAGCCCATGACAATTTCCACTGATAAATTGCTATTGAAAGATAAAAAAGAACAAGTCCTACATTAATACTTATAATTAATATAATTAGATCGAATAACGGAAGTGAGTATACTGAAACCAGGAAGAAATATAGAAATACGGGAAAGGAAATTATATTTGAAGCTAAAACAATATAAAATGTTCTCTTTCGAAACAATCTTGGCGAATCGTTGTAAAGAAATACAAACGCAAATCCAGACACGCTTAAAGTTAACGTAAAACTTAGAATCGGATTATAGGATGTAAATATATTAGCATTAAAAAAGAATGAAAAAGATAGAAAACTAATAAGATCAAAAATCGCAAGAAGGACACAAGGTTTAATAAACCATTTATATCGCTTCTCCTCTTTCCGATAATAGAAGATTCCCATTAAACACAATAAAATGAATAATGAGGTAGTCGTGTTATATATTAGATATATATAGGGTGATAACAAAATAAACGAAAGTAAAGATATTAAACAATAAAGTATGAATTTTTCAATGTTATTTGTTCTTTTTAAATTAAAGATAATTGATGTAAAAAATACAGATATTAAAGATATTAAGTATATAGTAGACGACATACTAATCGATAATGTTTCAAGGGAGGGTAGAAGTCCATATAAGACTAAGAACCCTGTTGCTTCAATAAATGTTACAATACTTAGTATTAAATAGAAAAATAAGCGAAAATAGGAATTTCTGTTTCTGTGTAATAAAATTATCATAAAGGGTAAAAAGAAAATTATTGAGAGAGGGAATAAGTATGAAATCAGTAAAACTAACGAAATTCCAAATAGTTTATAGATATGAAACCCAGATTCTCTTTCTGTAAAAGCATTAAATCGTAGAAGATAATAATTTGAAAAAAGAAATATTTTCCCTAAAACAAGAATTATGAGCATCTCTTGATTAAAATACGGGACTAACATTATTGAAGAGATGTTCCAAATAATTTCAATGGAAAGACAAATAATAGATAAGAAAAACAGGCCCCCTATGCTTTTTCTTATTGCTAATTGAGTATTTTCTAAGAGTAAAAATTTTCTTTCTAAATAATAATGAGAAATGGGACTTAAAACGGCGAAGACAAGAATTAATAGTACTATTTTATTGAAAAACGACAATTGAATAGGATACAAGGCTAAAGTAAATATTATAATAGATTTTAGAATTATCCATATAATCAATTCAGAAGTAACTTTAACTCTTTCGAAGTCGATTTTTATCAGTTTATCACTTACATTAAGAGCGAGTAATAATATTAGTAAAAATATGGCAATGTCGAGGAGGGTATAACCTAATAATTGAGGACCCATATCAATAAAAAATTGGTTATAATTAAACACTTGGACGATTGACATAAATAAAAGAGATAGTGAAATGTTTACGCCGAAAATTATAATATTTTTATTAAATTCATAAATTTTGTAAATCTTGTAATAATCAAATTTACTTGTTTCGTCTTCAAAAACTGATTGCTTTAAATCTTCTAAAAGAACTAAATTGTAAGTGTTAAAAATAAAAAATAACAAAACCGCGCCAGCAAAAATAACATTTCTTAACCAAGTAATTGTTATTATTAAATTTAGATTGAAAAAGATTAAAGAAATTAGAATACTGATGAATAACCAAGTAATTGGTTGAATTATTTTAATAACATTAATCATTCTTTCTTTCAATTTGATATAGGATGAAATTTGATCAAAAAATTTCAAAGAAATAAAAAACAGTATTACGGAAAATAAAGTAATTAAGATAGGATCAGCGGTCATCCCTAATCTAACGATTTCTAACCCGATCATATAAGGTATAAAAAGAATTATGCTCCAAAATAGGATACTATTCAGAATTATTATCTTTTTAACTAATTTGGTATTAAAACACTCTTTTTTATATGAAAAGATAAGAGGAATAAATAAGAAACTTGAAGCAGAGAGCAATGGAAAAATTATTAAATAAGAAGTGTCTTTAAACAAGACATATGGATAGTAGAACATCGTGGTCCCTGTAACGATAAATCCAATGATAATCTGTAATTTAATTATTAGTTCTCTTCTTTTTTCTCCAATTTTGAGTTGTCTTGAAAAATTATGAATAAAAACTAAAATTCCATAAAAAATGTATAATGTAAAATTAACGACATTAAATGCATTGAAATCGTATCCTAACAATACCAATTGCAAGCTAAATACCGTTGGAATAAGGAGAAATGACGCACATAATACAATGCTGTTTAACTTTATTAAGTTTTTTATCAAGTGCTGATGGGTTGTTTTGGTTAGTATATATTTAAAAGGTAAATAAAATGAAATGCTAAAGAATAAAAAAGGAAAAATAAGAATCCAAAAAGAACCGAGAAAATATAGAAAAGAGTAATAAAAAATTAAAACGGATGTAAATATTAAAGAAAGCTCGTTTATTACAACTCTGTTCGATTCTGAGATTAATTTTTTCTTTAAAATTATGTTATTTAGAAAAGTTATTCCTATAAATGACGTGTATGCTGAAATAATAATGTCATCATTAAGTGTTAAATATGAAAACAAATCAAAAAATATAGAAAATAATAGGAAAAATAGCTCTATAAAAATAAAATAAGAATTAATACGAGTAAACTTAATTATTGAACTTTCGCTTATTTTTTCGATTTTCTGCCCAAATTTCAATAGATAATATGAAGAGATTGAGAAAAATAATAAAATGGAAATTACAATTGTCAGATTACTTACAAAAATAAACATAATTGAAAGACCAATAGTCAGCATTAAACCCCAACATGAGTAATAACTGTAAGAAAGAGTTGTTCTTGATGAAAAAACGCCAATCAAATAATTTGTGAAAGTAAATATCAAAAAAATACCTGGAAATAAGATTGTTGACAAAATCAAACCATTACTAAATAAAAGTAGGTCTAACGAGAAATAATTTCTAAGATTAATTACGGTGTATGATGTTAATTCTATTAATAAAACTAATACCATCATGCATCTATTAAAATTATCCCATGGATGTTTTCGAAAGTGTCGCACATAGAGGTAATAAAAAGAGACTAAAGTTAGTGATAGAATCGTTAAAGTATGTAACAAAATTTCTGAAAAAATTATTAGAATAGGATCTGTTGTAAAATCAATGTAAATAAAAGAAAAGATATCGAAAAATGAGTAAATTATCATGATAAAACTAGAAACAGCTAAAACATGTTGAGCAATCAAAACATTTTCTTTAACGAAATAACCTCTTGTCGCAAAAATTTCTAAGATTAAGTATAATCCTATAATCAATATTATAAATTGAATATTTAATGGCAAAGGCACAAACCAAAAAACAATTGTCGCAAAAATCCCTGTAGAGTTAATTAAAAAAATGTATTTAACATATTTTTTTGGACAAAAGTTTGCTTTCTGCTCATAATACGAGATGATGATAAAAATTAGTAGCGAGAATAGGATAAGTATCGGAAAATTTACGAAATACGAGAATAAAATAATAAATCCTAAAATTAAAATTGATAAAATTAGATTTAACTTCTGATATTTACCGAACTCTTCGGGCAAACTATCCTCAACTTTATCAGAATTCATTCTTGGATAACCTCATAAGTAATTTTTTATAATAAAAAGCGAGATATACCCTAATTTTCAAATAAATTAGAAAGAACATCATGGATAAAAAGAAAGCATTTATTAATTCAAAAAGCGTGGGAGTTGGTCCAGATAAACTGTAAATTCCAATTATAACAAAA
>JAUWZT010000124.1 GCA_030615145.1 Promethearchaeota archaeon
CCAGTAAAAGCAAAAAAGGAGTATATCAACAATATAGCTAAAGGAAAAGTTACATGCCCCGCTTGTAAGGAAAAGTTCAATAAAAACATTAAAATTAAATTAGGTGTAAGTGAAAGAATTGAAGTTATTTCTACGTCACCAGAACCAATACACCCTAACCATAGACCGCCATACATTAATGCCGTACCATTATTTGACATAATACGATCTGTTAAAAATATTAAAAGCACGAATAGCAAGACCGTTTTAAATACTTATAATAAAATAATAAATGAACTTGGAACTGAATTTGAGGTTTTAATAGAAATCCCTATGGAAAAAATCGTAAAATTTGATGAGGGGGTTGCGTCTGTCATTGAAGCAATAAGAGCGAATAAAATTGAATACACTCCGGGGGGTGGCGGGACTTACGGACAAATTCAACTTAATATCTAATTTGTTTAAAACCTAAAATTAAGTTTCTGCTAATTTTTAGAACGAGTAGTAAAAGAAATTTTTTTATATTAGCTAAATTTCAAACTCTAAACGAAGCGATAGTAACTCACCACATTTAGTACATGTCATAAAATCGAATATCTTAAAAGCCACCACCATAAGCTCCAAATCTTTTCTAGGAAATTGATTTCTGAACTTTTTTATATAATCTCCAGATGGACAACTAATTATAGCTCTCACCTTGATTAGATTCTCATTATCAGAATCACTGAAAGTCTTATCAGTTGTTTTATTATTTAATTCAATTTCCATACTATTTAACCCCGAACATATTAAACATGAAAATTCAACTTAATAAATTTATTTACTTTTAGCCTTAATCTTTTATTCACACGAACAAGTAGAAATTCGATTGAATTATTTAAGGTATTATGAAAATTTTTAATTTTATTAATTTTTAAACAATTCTTCTTCTTTCTTATATTATAATTAAAATACTGTTATGGAAATTGGTGTAATATATAAACCTGTAAATTTGTCGTGAATTATGAAAATTGTGAGAAAAAAAAAAGGGAGGAATAAAAATATAAGCATCAAGCATTTCATTAATTTCATTATATTATCTTTGTACTATTCAAATACTATTTTAGTAATATTTGAAGAGTAATGATATGGTCGTGATATTAAAATAGAATAGATTCGAATCGATTTTAAATATTACATGCATATTACTTTCTTATATTATTTGGATATAATACTCAATATTATATAGCAACTTGCTCCTAATTGTGGTTGATAATCATGAATAATGATGAATTAGATTTAAGCGATCTCGCGAGATCAAGAACATCAATAAGGTCTAGATTTAACGAAATTGCCCATCAAAATGTAAATTCTAACAGATCCGCCAATTTAGATAGCGATAAATATCTTTCGGATTTACTTAAAGTTTTAAAAATAAAATCTGTAGTAGTTGGAATTGGTGGTGCAGGAAACAATACAGTGTCAAGAATGCAAGATATGGGTTCTAATTTTATTGAAACTTTAAATATTAACACAGATGCTCACGATTTATATTATTCAAATGCTAATCAAAAACTATTAATAGGAAAGGAAACTTGCAACGGATTAGGTTCAGGCAACGACCCTAGTATTGGAACTATTGCTGCAGAAGAAGATGTCCATCGACTTTCGCAAGCTTTAAACGCAGATGTAGTTTTTTTAACGTTTGGATTGGGAGGAGGTACGGGTACAGGTGCGGCACCTATAGTTGCGAGGGAAGCAAAAAAGAACAACGCTACGGTTGTATCGTTTTGCTCGGTGCCTTTTACATCTGAAGGAATTGAACGAAGCCTAAGAGCAAAAAAAGGTTTAGCAGAACTTCTAAAATATTCTGATACATTAATCCCTGTCCCAAATGATAATCTTCTACGCTTCAATCAAAAGCTCCCCATCTTAACCGGCTTTAAGATAATGGATGAGGTTTTAATTAGAAGCATTAACGAAATTATTAATTTAATAAACAATTGTGGTTTGATCAACATTGATTACGCTGATGTAAGAAAAGTAATTCAAAAAAAAGGGCAATACCCCTCTGGTTTAATAGGTATCACAGAATCTTTAGGAGACGAAGCCGATTTAATAAAAAAAGCGAGATTAGCGCTTCACAACCCTCTTTTAGAACCAGATACTAAAAAAGTCGATAATTGTATAGTTTCAGTTTCGGGAGATCACCAGCTATCTTTATCCCAAATAGATAAAATTATCTCGACAATCTCAAGCGAAATTCCTGAAGACGCTTCTCTCAAATTTGGGACTTCCATAAATCCAATGTTAGGCTCGAAAATTAGGATTATGGCTTTAGGACGAGGACCAATCTCTCCTTACGTTCAAGCGGCAATCGATGGTACAGAATTTCCACACTCTAACTTCAGCCAATTCTAAATTTATTTTCTATAAATTAGGTTATAAAATTCTAATTTTATTCATCATTAAGCTTTTCTTTATGATTTACTTCTAATAAATAACAATTGAAAAAGGTGAATCAATTATTGGAAAAATAATGCCTGAAGAAGAGCTAAAAAAGGAAATACGGGATTTCTTAGAAAAAAGAAAAATAATTGTTTTATGCACTTGTTCGGATAACGTACCTCGCGCGACTCCAATGGATTTTTATATGGATAAGAAATCTGACGATTTTAATATTTATGTGGGACCTGCTCCGGGAAGGAAGGTAAAAAATATCGAGGAAAACCCAATTGTGAGCATTGGAATTTACACGCCTCTTGATACCGGCAAAATCCAAGGGATGCAAATTACTGCTTCTAGTAAAGAGAGATTGATTTTTTTGAAAGAAGGGGACGATGATTTTGAAAAAGCTCAAAAATTAGTCCGAGGAAAAAGAAATCTAATCTTAAAAATAATTCCAGAAAAAATTGAGCTCCTTGATTATGACTTCATAAAAAAGGGGTATTCACGCCTACAATATTTAGAATTATAGTTATTTTAAAATCTTATTTAGAATTTGATACGAACAAAAGTTCCGTTATATTTTTAAAACCCTTTTACTTTATTTTAAGTATAATTACGGATGTGGACGTTATGAATGAAAAATCTAAATTTTTAGTTTTAACATCAATTTTCATAGAGATCATATCCAATATTATTATTAGATAAAATTCTTTTCTTTATGAAACGAATTTCGAAAGAGATTATCCACATCCTGTTTCATAAATAAAAAACCGAACTTTTACATATTTATAAAATAATATTTCAAAAAAGTACAATAACAAAATTTGGTAGGTTATATGTTATATATTAAAAAGGAAGAAGAAATAATCCAGTTTTGGAAAGAAAATAAGATATTCGAAAAGAGTGTCGAATCAAGATCAAAAAAAAACCCTTATGTATTTTACGATGGGCCTCCATTTGCCACAGGCTTACCCCATTACGGACATATATTAAGTTTTGTAACAAAAGACGTATTTCCAAGGTACTGGACAATGAAAAATCATCGCTGCGAAAGAAAATGGGGATGGGATTGCCATGGGCTTCCTATAGAAAGCATTTGCGAACGAGCATTAAATTTAAAGCAGAAGAACGAAATATACGAGATGGGCTTAAGTGAGTTTAACGAATTCTGTAGATCGAAAGTTCTTTGGTACACTAATGAATGGAAAAACACCGTTGAACGGATGGGCAAATGGATTGAATTTGATAACGCTTATAAGACAATGGATAACTCGTATATGGAAACAATTTGGTTTATATTTAAGAAAATATACGATGAAGGATATGTGTATAAAGGTAAAAAAGTTCTTCTTTATTGTCCAAGATGCGAAACACCTCTCTCAAATTTTGAAATATCCATGGATAACAGTTATAAGGATGTTACCGAAAAATCTCTTATAGCAAAATTCAAATTAAAGGATAATTCGGATACTTATTTGCTTGCTTGGAGTACAACGCCATGGACATTAATTGGAAATGTAGCTTTAGCAGTAAATAGTAAACTTAATTATGTTAAAATCAGGATTGAAGATGAATTTTTAATTTTGATAAAATCCAGATTAGATATAATAAACGCGAATTACGAAATAGTTGATGAATTTAAAGGAGAAGATTTAATAAATAAACCCTATGAACCTTTATATCAAGTTTCTGTCGAGACTGAGAAAGTAGGCCATTTTATCATTGATGGAGGTGAAGATGTCTTGTCAGATGAAGGTACGGGAATAGTACATATGGCTATTTATGGAGAATTCGATTTCGAAATGATTAATAAATATGATATGCCGATAATCCAACACATTGATGAACGCGGTAACTTGGCTGACGGTCCAGAAGATTGGAAGGGTTTATGGTTCAAAGATGTCGATAAAAAAGTCTTAGACGACTTGAATAGTCGAAATCTTTTATATAATACAGAAGACTACAAACATTCATATCCTTTTTGTTATAGGTGCGAAACGCCTCTAATGTATAACGCCCTTGATGCTTGGTTCATAAACATTCAGAGAATAAAACCTACGCTTCTAAAAACAAATGAACGAATCAATTGGTATCCTAAAGAAATTTCTAAAAGATATCAAAACATTATAGAAAGCGCTCCTGATTGGTGTATTTCGAGAAATCGATTTTGGGCTACTGCTATGCCAATATGGGTATGCGTGAAGTGTAATACAATTAAAGTGATAGGTTCTGTGAAAGAACTACAAGATCACGCTATCGAAACGGTTCCTGATAATTTAGATTTACATAGGCACATCGTAGATGATATACATTTGAAATGCTCTGAATGTGAAAATATAATGAATCGCGTATCTGAAGTGTTTGATTGTTGGCTCGAATCGGGTTCAATGCCATATGCTGCAAAACATTATCCTTTTGAGAATGTAGACTGGTTCAAGCACAATTTTCCTAGCGATTTTGTGTCTGAATACATTGGACAAGTAAGGGCTTGGTTCTACTACATGCATGTAATCTCAATTTTGATATTTGATGAAATTCCATTTAAAAATGTCGTCGTAAACGGTAATATCCTTGCTGAAGATGGAACCAAAATGTCAAAATCAAAAAAAAATTACGCTGATCCGTCTCTTATAATAGGAACATATGGAGCTGACGCTTTAAGGATTTACCTATTAGCATCTCAGCTAATGCGAGCAAAAGATTTAAACTTTAAAGAAGAAATTGTTAAACAAGTCTATCGGAGATTTAATTTGTTATTATTCAATGTTCTAAATTTCTATTCTTTATTTGAAGTCAACAATTTATCTATAGATAACCCCAAATCAGAAAATATTTTAGATAGGTGGATTATAGACTTAGTAAATAATCTTACACGGGATGTGACTCAGCGATTAGATGACTACGATACGGGAGAAGCAAGTAAATTAATTATTAATTTTGTTGAAGATTTGTCAACTTGGTACATCAAAAATAGTAGAAATAGGTTTAAAAGCGAAATAATAAAAGAAAAGCTAGCAGCTATGAATACTTTGGCGTATGTGCTTCATAATTTATCGAAAATCTTAGCTCCATTAACACCCTTCATTTCTGAAATGATATATCAGAAATTAAGAGAAAAAAACCTTGTAAAATACGAATCCGTACATTTAGACATATGGCCAGATTTTGATCAAAGTTTATCCTTTCCTAATCTAAGTGCTAAAATGAATTTAACTAAGGAAATAGTTCAAAAATCTTTAGAATTAAGGGAAAAAGTCAAGATACCTTTACGACAAATATTACAAAAGATAACCCTAAAAGGAGTAAGTTTAGAAGATGAATTTTTGGAATTAGTTACGAAAGCATTAAACGTGAAAGAAGCCGTTATTAAAAATGCAGATACTACTGAATTAACTGTAGAATTGGATACAGAAATCACGAGAGAACTGAAACTGGAAGGAATAGCTAGAAACCTAATAAGAAATATTAATAATTATCGGAAGAAAATGAAGCTATCGACGAAAAACAGAATAAAATTATATTTAAATACTGAAGACAATGAAATTTTAGAATCAATATCTAAATACCAAAACTATATCAAAAAAATGGTACAAGCAGACGCAATTTTTAATAAGATAGATAATAACAGAGATATTAGGACATTTAAAGTAAACCAAAGCGAAGTTACAACTTATCTCGAGGTAATAACTTAATAATAAATGCTGAATTCACACTCTTTAAATTTGATGTTATTTAATTAGAGCAAAAGATTTTAGGAAAACATTAATTGTATTATTTAATGATATCAGATGTTCATCAACAACTAACCTTTGATTAAAATTGTTATCCGATAAAGAGAAGAAACAGCTAAAAAGTGCTCGTACTGATAAAGAACTAAAGAAGATATTTAAAACGATCGCATCTAAGAAACCCGATGAATTTTTTCCAACACAAGAGCTTAGGAACTTAGGTTACATTAGAAAACATTGTGAATGTTGTAGAGCTTATTTCTGGACAACCATTAAGGACCGAAAGGTATGCGGCGATCCTGCTTGTTCTGGCGGGTTTCAAGTTGCTGGAAAGCCACTAACGCCTAAATTATCCTATATTGGGGTATGGAATAAAATTGTAGAAATTTTAGAACCAAGAGGATATAAACCAATTAAGCGATACCCTTGCGTTGCGAGATGGAACCCTACTTCTGAATTTACAATAGCTTCAATCTCAGCGTTTCAACCTTATGTAATCTCAGGTGAAGTTGAACCTCCAGCGAAAAAACTAATTATACCTCAATTCTGCTTACGATTTAACGACATTGAGAATGTAGGAATCACTGGTTCGCACAACACAGGCTTTGTGATGATAGGACAGCATTTTTTCGGCACACCTCAAGAATGGAATCAAGGACAGCTTTTTATGGATATACACGACTTTATTACTATAGGTGTGGGACTCTCAAAAGAAGAAATAACGATTCACGAAGATTCTTGGGCTGGTGGAGGTTCTTTTGGTTGTAGCCTTGAGTTTTTTAGTAGGGGTGTAGAATTATTCAATCAAGTCTATACAATGTTCGAACAATCTCCAGATGGACCTCGAGAATTAAGTCTAAAAGTTTTAGATATGGGTCTTGGTCAAGAACGCGTGGCGTGGTTTTCACAAGGCACACCAAATATATATGAAGCTATATTTCCATATGTTTTATTAAAATTAAGGGAAATAACTAAAATAAATTTGGATTTTGATTTATACGATAAATTTTCAAAATACTCCGCATACTTAAATATCGACGAAGTAGACGATATAGATGCGGCATGGGAGAGAGTAGCCAAGGATTTAGAAATCTCAGTAAAGGTATTGAGAGAGAAGATCATGCCCATGACTGCTATCTATTCAATTGCCGATCACGCAAGAAGTTTATTATTTGCTATAAACGATGGAAAACTCCCTTCTAACGTAGGAGGGGGGTATAATCTTAGAGTAATTTTTAGAAGGGCTATAAGTTTTATCGATAAATTTAATTGGGATATTAATATCGCTGATGTTTGCAAATGGCACGCGGAGGAATTAAATGAATTGTTTCCGGAAGTTTCTGAGCATTTGGATGAAATTAGAGAAATTTTAAACGTAGAAAAAGACAAGTATTGTAAAACAAAAAGAAAAGCCAGCAAAATTTTAGAAAAATTACTTTCTGAAGGAGATATCTCAACCGAGACTTTAATTGAAATATACGATTCCAGAGGTATCAACCCTGAAATGGTTAAAGAAACCGCGAAAAAGTTCGGTAAAACCATAAAAATCCCCGATAATTTTTATAGTTTAGTAGTAGAAAGGCACGAAAAAGTAGAGCAAATTCACGCAACAGAAAAAGAAATTGAGTTAGATTTAAATACTCTTCCAGAGACCGAGTCTCTTTACTATTACGATTATACTAATACTTCAAACAACGCAAAAGTCCTAAAAATTATTGATAAAATGGTAATTCTTGATCGATCTGTTGCTTATCCTACTTCAGGAGGCCAATTACATGATGTTGGAACCATTAATGGTCAAAAATTTGATAATGTGTTTAAGCAAAGTAGCTATATCGTTCATGTCTTATCTGAAAAACCTAATTTTAAAGAAGGAGATACCGTTAAGATCGAAGTAGATAAAGAATGGAGGACTCAACTCTCGCAACACCATACGGCAACTCATATCGTTAATGCTGCGGCCCGCCATATATTAGGAGACCATATTAATCAAGCAGGGGCGAAAAAAACGCTTAAAAGATCTCATTTAGATATAACTCACTTTGCTAAAGTTCCCTATGATAAGTTAAAGGAAATCGAAAAAGAAGCAAATGAAATAGTAAACCGAGCAATCGATCTTAAACTTTCTTTTATGCCTCGCTCAGATGCGGAACAAAAGTATGGAATGACGATCTACCAAGGGGGAGCAGTACCTGGTAAAAATATAAGGCTCGTAGAAGTTCCAGGAGTCGATGTGGAAGCTTGTGGTGGAACGCATTTAAATAATACTTCAGAAACTGGAAGAATTAAAATAACTAAATCCCAAAAGATTCAAGATGGCATAGTGAGATTGACCTTTACAGCAGGAAATGCGACGAAAAAACTTGAGCAAGAAGAAACTCTAATTTTAAACCAATTAGAAACGCTATTTAAAATTTCACGGGCTAAGATCGTTGGGAGAGTAGCTGAATTATTAAATAAATGGAAAAACATGAATAAAGCCTTACAAACGGGAAAGGTTAAAAAAATTGATATGTCTTTAGATTCAAACAACACCTTTGAAGGAGACATCTTGACGGAATTAGCTCAAATCCTTAATATAAAAAAAGAAGATATTCCGTTAAAAGTAAATAAGTTATTTAACGAATGGAAAGAAGCTAAAACCAAATTGCAAGATGTAGAAAACTTATTAAAAGAAAGTTACGTGGAAGAACTTATAAATTCAGCGTTCTCATTTGATAATTCTAAAATGATTCTTAAATCCTTTGAAAATCTTTCCCAAACCGATCTTAAAAATTTAAGCGTGAAAATTCTACAGAAATCCGAGAAATTGGTTACGCTTTTCATCAATAAGACCGAAAAAGGAATTACTCTAATGGGAATGATAGGAAAAAATCTTTTAGAAGAGATAGATTTCGATATGGGTAAATTTGTTCAAGAAATCGTTTCTAATTACAGTGGTAAGGGTGGTGGCAAGAAAGATTATGGTCAAGGATTTATCGAAAATAAAGATTTAAGCGTCGATGATCTGATTAAACGCATAAAAGAAAAATTAGATATAAACTAAAATAGATACAGAATAAAACTGTATTTTTTTAACGATTGAATATATAGGCAAACATCAAATTTTACAAAATCTGCTTTTTTCTAACTTAAACTTATATCTTTTATCTATATAGAATCTATATACTACGTCGAAATCGCTTATAATTGATTATATACTTATTTTATTTAAGTTGAAGAAAATAATGAATAATAAAATGTTAGAAGAGATTTTAATAGATTTTAAAGAAGAAAAAGATGATAATTTAAGACTTAAAAGCGGTTTATCACAAACACCGCTTGAGAAATCTATTGATTACATTCTTGACCTGATTAATCTAGATGTAGTTAAAATCTTAAAATATAATAGAATTTAAAGGTGAAATTTAATATGAAAATAGTTTTTAGAGAATTTACTTGTCCAGAATGTGGGCAAATAAGATGGCTTAAAATTAAAAATATATGCGTCGATTGTAGAGATAAACAAATTCTTAACGAGATATCTCAAATTCGAAAAATTGATAATATTTTTAATAGGGAAGTATATGTGTAAAAAAAATACGTTAGTATGAACTTTTATCTTATTCTAAATTTTGTACAAAAATTTCTTTAATATGATTTAAAAATTAATATGCATTAAGATTGTACAATTATTAAAATTTTAAAAAAAGGAAAAAGAGACAAAATCCATGTCAGAGTTAGAATTAGATGAGTATACCAAAGCTATACACCATGATATAATGACCCTTGATGCTCACCTCGATATTGAAGTAACATTTTTCACTCCCGAAAAAAGTGGTGAAGTTGGGTATGAAAAATTTGCCAGTTTGAAGAAGATGGACGAAGGAAGCCTTGATGGTGCATTTTTCGCAGCTTGGTTACTACAAGGGCCATTAACGGATGGAGGATATCGAGAGGCTTATAATACAGTAGTTAAAAAGATTGAACAAATTCATCAAACCCAAAACAACATGCCTGATAAAGTTGCGATAGCTTTTCATCCTAAAGATGTACTTTCAATAAACAAATCTGGTAAAAAAGTTGCTATTATTGCGATTGAAAACGGTTATGCTATTGGAGAAGATATTATAAACGTTGAAAAGTTCTATGAAATGGGTGCTCGATATATTACCTTATCCCATATTGGCCATAACCAAATATGCGATTCCAATCTTAATCCCCAGGGAGATAAAACCTTGCATAACGGGCTTAGCTCTTTTGGTAAAGAAGTTGTTATTGAAATGAATAGACTAGGAATGATCATTGATGTTGCGCACATTTCTAAACAATCAGTTTTGGATGTAATTGCACTCTCTAAAGCCCCTGTTATGTGTTCTCATTGCGGTATAAAATCAATTGGCGGTGTA
>JAUWZT010000142.1 GCA_030615145.1 Promethearchaeota archaeon
ATGGAACGGGATGAGAAGATATTATAACATTATTAACGAATGAACAGGGTATAGCTAAAGGTAGTGTATTTCCGGAGTTAGACTTTTGGTATCTTACATATACACATTACAACTTAACATTAGAATACTTTAATACACCTCAAACTTTTAACGCTAGTTCAGATCAATATACTACAGGGTATGGTACTTTCTTAACTGAATATAATTATACTCTAGTGAAAAAAAGTTCTATTGATTTCAAAATTCGACTTGATCTAGGTAATTACACAACAGAGTTTCAGGATTCTACCTGGGATACTGATTTAGAATGGGAATCTGATTTCTTCTTTAGAGTTAGATTTGTAAGCACAACAAATGCACTTGATGACCCTCCAACTTGGACGCCGATAACTAATCCCGATTATGTTAAATGGGAAATCAAAGATAAATATGGTGACGAAACAATATTTAGTGGAAATATGATTCCGGAAGGAAATGATGGATATTTCAACTGTACATTTGACTCAACATCTTTAATTGGAAATGAACAATATCAATTTGTTGTTAATGGTAAAAAAATTGGTTTTCAAGATTCTGATCCTGCGTATATGCTCTTTACTGTATCTCCCAAAGCCACAAGTTTAGGCGTATATAATACGACATCTATGGCATCTTTAGGAGACAATGTTACACAATATTATGGAGAACTCATTGATTTAACAGTTCTTTATGCCTCATATGGAGCTTATTTAACCGGAGCTACAGTGACATATGATTGGCAATTCATTGATACGCCAATTACTATTTCTGAGGGGGACCCTGGTGAATATTCATTTGAAATTGATACTTCAATAGCAGATGTTGGTATATATCAAGTATTAATAAGTGCTTCACTTGATAATCATTCTGCTGTAACAAATTATAGATTTGATATTCATATAATAACTAGACCAACTTCACTTAACGGTGATACAGCGTTGCATCATATATCAAAAACAGTTTGGGTTAAAGAAGAATATAATTTCACATTTGAGTACAAGGATATATTAACTGAACCTCATGAGAAATTAGGAGATCTTGACACAGCTTATTATCAATGGTACAAATTATATCCCAATGGAACAATTCAAGGAGCAATAAGCGATACGATTAACTTAATAGAAACAGTAAACAATACATATAATTTAGATTTTGACACAGAGTCGAGAGAGATAGGTAGCTATGCTATTCTTATCACTTTAAGTAAAAATAATTATAAAGTAAGAATAGCTCTAATAGATTTAACAATTGTAACGAGAACATTTAATTACTTATTAAATGCTACAAACCTAGCGCAAAGTCAAATAAATATAATTCAAGGTCAAGATGCAAGGATTGAACTTCAATTAACAGACGAATCTAATAACGATGCTCCTTTATTGGGCGCAACTGTAATCCTAAAGGTTGGTTCAACAGATTATTCATTGACTGATGATGATAATGATGGTGTATATACCTATACTTTTGAAACAGATGATATTAATGCTTTCTTTGCAATTCAAGTAATTCCAGGGGAAATTAGCATAATAAAAGAAGATTTTGTTTCTCAATCTTTTTCTTTGACAATTGTAGTGGGTATGCCAGAAATATTTCCTGGATTTCCAATGTTCTATTTCTTAATGCTTGTGGGTGCTATTATTGCTGTTGTTGGTAGTCTTGTTGCTTATAGAACGATTCAACAGGCGAGAATTCCTACTTTTGTTAAAAAAGTAAGAGAAATGAGTAAGGACATAAAAGGAAGGAAAATTATTTCGGACTCGCTTTTATACCCCTCCAAAGAAGAGTACCTAGTCAAAATACTAGGAGACAAATGGGAGATGCTTGGTTTATCGTTAGAAGAAATTTTAGGGATCGACGCAAAGAAGAAAAATAAATTACTCGAAATGAAAGAATTCAAGGGAGGTGTTGAGTAATGCCAGTAGGTTTAGTAGTTATGAAATGGGACGAACGAGTCGGTACAGAAATCTTAGCGAAATATCCCGAAGAAATTACGATCACGGATAAAACTCTTATGCAGGTGTATAGTACGCACGAGTATAGTGGGGAATCGGGGATGATTAGTTTAATGGTTGGTTCTTTAAATATTGCTTCATATTATACAGGACCAGAAAAAGGATTTTATAACTTATTACTTTTGAATTTAGATGACGATCCTGATGCATATGAGGGGGGTTTAGCAGATGCTTCAAGAATTATATTACAAAATCTTGAAGATGATGCATTCGTACAACTTATACCTTCATTATTTAGAAGGTTATCAATATATCCGACATTAAATAATGAACAACGATTAGCAACCACATATCAAGATGAAATTAAGCGTATGATTATAAATCGTCTCAGAGAAGAAGGTGCAGTATCTAAATCTGAATTAATGGTGTGGTTAAAGGATAAATATAGACAAGGTTTTGTTGATTTAGAAGGCGTATTAATTGAATTGATTAAAAGGGAGCTTATTAAAGAAACTTCAGTAAAGGGCATGCCCTCTGAACTGATTTTTCTTACAAATGACATTTTAATGTTGCGAATTCCTCCAGTTCAATTACTCAAAGATCCTGCCGATAAAGGGCTGCCTTCTCAATTGGCCGCAGACTATAAAACTGAAACTAAGAAATTTTTCCAAAATTATCGTCCTTCTGAACAAGACAACCTAAGAGTCATAGAAATTATCATAAATCCTCAAGTTTACGAGACTTTGCGATTGTTACGAACTGCAATTGTAACTAAAAACGACCTTGAGAAGCTAAAGAAGAAAGGCGTCGACGACATTGACGATGTTTTGAAAATGCTATGGGAAAATCAAATGATTCAGGTGTTCCAAGACGATAGAAACAACGAATATTACGCTTTAATATCAGATTTTTACGTAAATAAGATATTTCCAAAGTATTTGCTGAACATTATTAAAGCTGAATACGAGAAGAAATCAAAAGCCGATCAAGTTTTATTAGAATATTTGACAGTTCTTGAAAATACATATGTTAACTTAAAATCAGCAGCTAAAGCGGAAGATTAAGTTTAGATTCAAATTCTATTTTTTCATTTTTTTTTTTATTCCTTAATAATACACATATAAAAAAATTTTTCAATATTAATTAATTATTAATAATAATAATCTGGTTACGCACAATTCGCTCCGCTCCGCATACCACTGATCCTAATATGAATCTATCGGCTCGAACTCTGTGGTAATTGCTCTGTTCCGCTGAATTGTCGCAACCTGTTATGAGAATTGAGTGTGTGAAAAAATTATGGATAGTACAGAAAAATATTTGGAGATTCCTGAGGCCATAGGTTTAGATGGTATTGATTTAGAGAAATACATTATCGCAAGTTATATCATCAAGCGACCAAAAGGAATGAATGTGAATTATTTATCTCGATTTGCGGCAATTGAACAATCGACAGGAACTTGGGTTCGAGTACCGGCTGAAACTGCAGAAGTGAGAAAAATTCATGTAGCTCGGGTATTAGGTGTCTATGAAATCCCACATTACGAATATGTGATTCCTAAGGATGTTAAGGAGCGATTATATTTCGTTCAGATTGGTTTCCCAATAATAAATATTAAGGGAGATGGAATTCCAATGCTTCTTACTTCAGTTATTGGTAATATTAGTATTACTCATGGATTGAAATTAGTTGATCTCGCGTTTCCAAAAGATTATTTAATAGATTTCAAGGGTCCAAAATTTGGAATTGATGGGCTCAGAAAACTCTTGAAAGTGCCCGAAAGGCCATTGTTAAATAATATGGTAAAACCATGTACGGGACATACATGTGATGTCGCTGCGGACTTAGTATATAAAGCTGCAGTTGGAGGCTGTGATGTCGTAAAAGACGACGAGTTAATTTCAAACCCATCATTTAACACTTTGGAAGACCGAATTAGCGCAGTTATGGAAAGTATCGATAGAGCAGATTCAGAAAAAGGAGAGAAGACGCTATATACAATAAATATCACTAGTAAATTCCCAGAAATGTTTGAATACGCTGATAAAATGATCGAAATGGGCGCAAACGCTTTAATGATAAATTATCTCACAGCTGGTTTCGAAGCATTAAGAGCTGTTGCTGAAGATCCTTCAATAAAAGTACCAATCTTAGGACATATGGATTTTGCAGGCGCATATTTTGGTGGTCATTGGACAGGATTAACAAGCATGCTAACTCTTGCTAAATTTCCAAGAATGTGTGGAGCTGATACAGTTGTTATTCCTGCACCGTATGGCAAGGCAGAAATATTAGATGAAAGGTACGAACAAAATTTAAAAGCTCTCAGATATCCGTTCCAACACATTAAACCTACACTTCCAATGCCAAGTGGTGGAATCACGCAAGGAATGGTCGAGAAAACCATGAAAGAAGCAGGTACAGATATTTTAATTGGTAGTGGAGGTGGAATTCATAGCCATCCAGATGGTCCAATATCAGGTGCAAAAGCATTTAGGCAAGCAATTGATGCAGTAATGCAAGGGATAAGTGTAAGGGAACACGCTAAAGAACACAAGGAATTAGGAGTCGCCCTTGGAGTGTGGGGTACCGGAAAGACTGCTTTGATCGAATAAAATGTAACTTCTTTTTTATTTTATTTTTTATTTTATTTTCAAACTTTATTCTATGTATCTTTTTAATAAAACTCGTATATTGGGATTGAAATCATCATTTTTTACAACCTCCACAATAGAATTGCCACATAAGTCTAAATACTGGAGTTTTGGTAATTGTTTGAGGTATTTTAGATTCACTGAATCGCTAATTTTATTGTTGGACAATATTAGATGAGTCAAATATTTTAGTTTAATCAATCCTTTTACGCTTTTAATTTGATTATTTGAAAGATCCAATCTTTTTAAATGATTTAAATTGTGTAAACCTGATATCTCAGAAATTTCCTGAATGTTGTTTTTCCAACCCCATGGAGTGCCTTTAACTTCAAGTTCAAGATAATCTGATAAATCTAATTTTTCAACCAGTAATGTATTAGAGTCTAATTCAAAATATACATTCGGAATTTTTTCTATTAGATGTTTTATAGTTAAATAATTAATTAAAATCTCAGCTATTTGTGTAGTGGTAAAATTTTTAATTCTATTTGTTTTGAGTAGAGCCTTTAGAGATTTTTTATACTTTTTATTCTCAAAGTTTTTATCAATACTCAAAAATTGAATCTTTTTAATTTTCTTCAATTGTTCGATTAAAATTAATTTAGAATCACGAGAATTCAGTTTTACTAAATATTGAATTACAGTAATTAAGCAATGATAAGAAGTTTCGTGCTGAATCGCCCATTTAAATAGAGTTAAAGTATTATTGAGATAATTTTTACCAATATAATTAGCAGAAGCGTTCCTTACTATCTCACTTGAGTCAGAAAGTAATAGGTTTTCGAAGAAATTGAATAAATTCTCATCTTTTATATTTATTTTACCTAAGATATTAATGGAATCTGCTCTAATTATATCTCCCTCGTAGTTCTCAATGATAGAAATCAACAAATTAGTGGCAGAAGATTTATCTAAGAGTTTATTACAGTACTCTTCAAATATAGTTTGAGGATTTAACTCCATTATGCGATAATATTTATAATTAAATGTTTGTACACTGATTTATTAATTAAAGATGATCTAAAAATATAAAATTTAAGCAAATTTGCCAGAAATAAAAAGCGATTTAATTGTAGCTTTTAGTTTGTTGAAAGGTCTTAAATTTCCCGAAAAGGGCGTACCGATGCCATGATATAAAATTGGTTCTATTTGGGCTTCTATATTTTCGATCTTCCTTAAATTTCCTTCAGATAAGCAAGAAAGAAAATAGTCATTTTGATATTTTCTAAAAGTTAAAAATCGATACTTTTGAAACCCCAATTTAACAGCAATCCAGCGCGGATACGCGCCTGTGTTTCCTAAGGTATTCGCAGCAATTGCCTCGATTTTGGCAGTTAGTAGCGATTCTTTCATTTCCATCTCTTCCTCTAGATTCTCAAATTCTCCCGGTACTTCTACGTTCAATTGACCTTCTTTATCAAGTAAGAGCGAAATTACACCAATCGACATTGATGACAATCCAATGTAATCAATTCTTATCCAATCCTCTAAATATGGAATTTCTTGGTCTGAAAATACATCCTGTAATTGTAAATATTCCTTTAAGATAAAAATAAGATAACCCTTAAACTTATTATCAATGTCAAATTTTTGTATTTTTGTTAAATTGTTAACGTCTTTACCTCGTACTAGTTCTGAATAATACTTCGCCATTTGTTCGAGAAACCACTTTCCCTTTTTATCGGGAAAAACACCATAGATTAAATATATGATATTATTCTTTTCGAAGAATTGGCATTTTACATCTTCGTTATTTTCGGATTTGAGGAGCATTTTGTCAAGGTCTCCACCTAAAATACTAGTAGCAATGAAATCTAAGTTATTTGATAATTCTAATAAATAATGTAATCTATCATTACTTGCAAATAAGGGAGTTCTCTCTACCGAGGTTATTCCACAGAATTGTATGTATTCTCCGTCCCCCTCATTTCCTACCCCTTTTAATATAATCTTTTCGTCGTCTAAAGAAAATTTAGTTGCTACTTGCTTTACTCTGACTTTACCTTTTAATTTTGAGGAAGCTGTTATAGTTTTGGGTCTAAACTGTTGAGGGGAAAGCTTTTTCGACTCATTATTTTCGGGATCCAAATATTCAAACAAATTTGCTAAGAATTTTCTACATCTGGGGCAAAGTTGGTCTTCTGGATATGGTTTTACAATTGTATATCCACAATCTTTGCACTTTAGGGTTTTACTATTGACTCCTCTAAAAATGTTTTACCAACTCCGCCAAAAAAATTAGGATAGTTAATAAAAACTAATAAATAATAATTGATGTTTGGAAATAAAAAAGTTTGTAAATCTTAGTAAAGATTATAAATATTTCTCAGCAACAGTTTTAAATGCTTGTAAGAACTTATTATTTTCTTCTTTTGTTCCAATAGCTATTCTAAGATAGTTATAAAGGTCTGGCTTACTGAAGTGTCGTACTAAGATTTTGATATCTTTTAAATCCCATAAAAATTTTAAAGTAGTTGATTTATCATCAAATTTAATAAAGATAAAATTCGCATCTGAGGGTAGCACGCTGACACCCGCATACTTATTAAGTATTTCTGACATTCTGTTTCTTTCTGTGATTATATTCTTATTTTGATCGTATACTTTATTTCTATGTTTTATACAAGATAATACTGCATGTTGTGCGATAGAATTTGTATTAAAAGGTAATTTAACTCTATTCATTTCTTTAACGATAGAAGCATCAGCTAAAGCGTATCCAATTCTTAAGGAAGCAAGCGAGAAAGCTTTTGAAAAAGATCTGCAAACTATTAAATTTTTTACATTTTTCAGTAATGGTAAACACGTATATTCTGAGAAATCGGCGTACGCTTCGTCCACTACAACAATTCCAGGAAAATTGTGGCAAATTTTAAGAATAGTATCATTATCAAATGACTTCCCGTTAGGATCGTTTGGTGAATTTATAAAGAATAATTTTCCTTTTTGGTTATAAACACTTTCTGGTATCGTAAAATTGTCATCTAATTTAATCTCGGTGATTTTTGCGCCATAGAGATTAGCTAAAACTTTATATAATCCAAAAGTGGGATAGAACATTACAACCTCATCTCCAAGATTAACAAATACTTTGAAAATTACATCCAAGATATCGCTGGAACCATTTCCTACAAAAACAGTATTTCTATTAGTTAATGTATCTTTATTTCTCAATAGTTGATTTAGAACCGCTTTACGAACCTCAAGAGCTAACGAATCGGGGTATTTTCGTAATAAATCTTTATTTTCTATAGCTAATTTTAAATCATCTAGTATTTCTTGGATTGGGGGGTATGCGTTTTCAGTTGAGTTTAATTTTACCCAGCCGTCTCCTTCCGGTTGTTCTTCTGGTTCATAAGCGCTATAATTTCGAAGATTTTCTCTAAATAACTTTTCTAATTCCATCTCGATTACCTTTTTTTTAAAATAGACTATTTGGTAGCAATTTCTTTATAATTTAATATTTTATATAACTATGTTATAACATTTATTTTTTGTCTTTTAACTCCTCATTCACTAATTTTTTAGAGACTTACTGTCCTTCGAATTCAACTATTATAATTGAGTTTATCCTTTTTTTTCTATTTATAAAAGCAAGTCAAAAAACTCAATTTTTAAATGTATGAAAACTATTAATTTTATAATATTATTTATAGAAGATAGAGATTAAGTGTTTTTTAAAATGCAATACGCTATTATGTTTCAAGTTTTAGAA
Organism: Promethearchaeota archaeon; assembly: GCA_030615145.1. GTDB lineage: Archaea > Asgardarchaeota > Lokiarchaeia > Sigyniarchaeales > SOKP01 > SOKP01. The sequence continues at coordinate 8,341 of JAUWZT010000142.1, forward strand.
GGTGGAGTAAGTGAACCTATAAAATGGAATAAAGAAAGTCTCACAGCTGAAAGCAATATTATCATCTTAGATGAGGGATCTTCCTCTCTTTTCTTATGGTATGGGTCAAAACAAGGGTTGGTTTCAAGAAGAACTGCACTTAGACAGGCACAATCACTAAGAGGGCATGGATTTACTGTCGGTAAAAGTATAGTCGGGAGAGATATTAAAGATTTAAAAGAAATTGATCAAAGGAAAATTGGTAGGGTTCTTGAAATCGATGAAATAAATGAGGATCTTCAAACTTTATTAAATAAAGAGTATAAAGAATTAGATAATTTTGTTATAACCTTTGAATTAAAAGAAATTGTTAAACCCGTTGCAAAAGTAATACCTAAACCTGAACCTAAGATTGTATCAAAACCTGTTTCTAAACCCGAACCAGTAATCAAGCAAGAAACTCCTAAAGTTGTAAAAACAGAAGTGAAATTTGCTTCTGAATATGATGATAAGCCAGATCCTGTTTTAGAAAGCAAACCAACAGTAAATCCATCAATATCTACTACAAAAGTTTCTACACCAGAACCCAAAGTTGCGTCTAAACCTGCGTTAGGTCTTTCCATCCAAGCTAAATTAGGATTTGTGTTAGTAGGAATTTTAGATCATTACGATGATATTTGGATTTCAAAAAAAGAGGATGGGAGTTATTCCGTTGAGCACATGGATGGAAGAGTGTGTGAATTCTCAATTGTCGAAGGTAAGATTAAATTTACAGTAGATTCTTTTTCAGGCATCTCTACAAAGATAAAAACTGAAATTCAAAAAAAATTTGTAAATCTTTCAAAACTAATATAATTCTTTTTTTCCTAATTTTTTATTTATTGGAATTTAAATTTTAAGCTTATTTCTTTATTATTATTAAGAATGATAGTTTCCTTACTTAGTGTTATATTTATTATTTTTAATAAAATAATTTTGTAAAATTATGAAATTCAAAACATTAGCAGTTTTATTTTCTGATTTAGAAGCTACCCCAAAAAGGCTCGAAATGATTGATATCTTATCAACATTTTTTGGAAATATAAAAATGAATAAAAATTTTAAGGATTTAGATAAAATAATCTATTTGTTGCAAGGCCAATTAGTTTCGAATATAAAACAATTTCCAAAAATTGGTCTTGCAGAAAAAATGATAATTGAGGCGTTATCTTTAAATTCTGGTATCTAAAAAAAAAAAAATAAAAGAAGTTCTAATAAAAATGGGAGATATTGGGGCTA
>JAUWZT010000091.1 GCA_030615145.1 Promethearchaeota archaeon
GTCGTTGAACCCTTGTTTATTTTTTCTTCTAATTTTCCGGTTGCCGCGATTACCATTTCGCTGGGCACTTCAATAGAAAGGTTATAGTAAGCCATATCAAAGTAAAAGGGATCGCCGATATCTAAATAGGGATCGACGTTCCAACCGTCGTCATTGTCGTAAACGCAAGGTATGGGATAAAAACTCCCAAATTTGTAAATGCGCGATAGTTCTAGATCGCTTCCGTGAGAATTTGCCCTGTCAATTGGTCCATCTGGAAGAGTTGCGTTAAATTGAATGTTAAATTGTGCCCTCTTTTGAGGTTCTAACTTTTCCGAAATATTTACCCACATTATCTGCTGACTTGAGTAGACTTCAAAAGGAAACATTATACTGGAGTCGTCTACATCAGTTACCTTGACGATTTCTATAATCCCAGATCTATTTACGTAATCCATTCCTAATAAATAGAGGTGAAAAGGGATTTTTGTAAAATTAATATCATCGTTATTGTAGAAATCAACCGTTAAATTGCCGTCGATAAACGAGTTTGCTTCGTCTAATACGACTGATAAATTGTAGCGAGAAAAATTACCGGTAGGTTGGGCTAATTTCGGGGTATTGGTTAAAAAGGGAGGGGGGTTATTAAATGATTCGCACCCACTTCCATCTCCAGAGGGATAGTTCGTTATGGAAGCGTTGAAATTAACGCAGATAAAAACAAACAAAACGACGAGTACTAGTCCAGATAATTTATAATGAATTTCTTTCATTTTTAATTGAATAATTATTATTTGAGATTTTCTAGGAAATGTATATTGATAAATGTTTTGATGATGATTCTATTAACTTGATAAAATTCTTATTTTGATTAGCATTATTTTTCAATATAAATAGTTTGATTTTTTGATTGATAGCAATGAAAAAGAAAAGAACAGCTGTTGTTGGTGCTGGTTGGTTTGGTCGGGCACATATCAGAAATTTTAACGATCTCTCTGAGCTTGTTGGTATATGTGACACTAACGAAGCTAAGTTAAAGCAAATGGCGGAGCAATACGAGGAAATTAACACTTATAAAAACATAGATGATCTTATAAAAAACGAAGAAATTGACGCTGTGAGCATTGTAACCCAACCAAAACAAATTCCAAAAATTGCCAAAAAGTTTGCTGAAGCTGGAATAGATATATTAATGGAAAAACCGATGGCGTTGAAGTTGGAAGATTTAATTGCTTTTAAAGAATACGACAACATTCGAATAATGCCTGGATTTATCGAATTGTTTAATCCCGCTTTTGCTAAATTATTAAACCATGTTAACGATATAGGGGAGATAATTTCAATTGCGTCAAAACGCGTTGGGTTGTATCCTAAAAGAGATTGGGACATGGGCGTTATTTTAGATTTATCTATTCACGATATATATCTACAAGAAAAAATTTTAGGTAAAAACAAGATAATAAATGTATATGGCGTCAAAAAATGTTATAAAGATAGCGTTCATGCCGATGCGGCTTTTATAATATTAGATTTCGGTACGGCAATAGGTCAGATCGAATCAAATTGGCTAACGCCATCTAAGTTCAGAAGAATGTATGTTAATGGTGAATTTGGGGGCATTTCTATTGATTTTATTACTCAGCAGATAAACATCCGAACGGGCATCGATCTGCAGGGAGAATGGCCAGTTACAAAAGATACTTCATTCACTCCTTTGAAAGGGGACGAGCCTTTGAAGAGAGAAATTAATAATTTCCTTTACGATAAAGAGCTAGAAGTAACTCTAGATGACGGTATAAGAGCCTTAGAAATTGCTTTAAAAATCGTAAATTCTTAATTTTATATATTATTTAAAATCATAAGGTAATAATATTGAGCGAGCACAACCACGACGAAGAACAACACGAATTAGAAAAGATTCGGTTGAAAAAAATGAAAGCTCTTATGGATGCTCAAAATCAGCAGAATCAAATACGGGAGAGAGTTCATTCCATAACTGAAAAAGTTGTTTATGTATTGAGAGCTGTTTTAGCACCAGATGCTTTTTCTTATTTAGAGAAAATAAAAACTAACGAACCAATGGTATATCAAGCAATTTACAACGAGTTAATAAGTCCAGATGTAGTAATGAATATAGATTATTTAATTGCCATTATCAACCGCCAGGGTGGAATTCCAAGAAGGATTCCTTTGGATGCAATTATTCATTTAGAGCGGAAAATTAAAGGAATTAAAGGGAAGATCCAAGTTAAAAAAGGCGATGGTAAAATGATGGATTTAGGCTCTTATTTGACAAAATAATATTAAATCGTTTTAATTTTTAGATTCTAATTTTAAATTGCGATTTCTTTATAAAATCAATAGATAATGTAAGACACTATTGTTCTCTGGCTGAAATTATTGCTACGACTTCCCACTCTCCATTATCAAATAGATTTGCGTCAATGTTAGAAAATTGAAAAGCAAAAGGTCGTTTAAAAATTTGTTCTATCATGGGGCTAAATGAACTTACAGCAAAAATTAAGAGTCTTTTCAAAACGCTTTCAGTTTTGGCTTCAATGTTTAATTCCTTCAATACTTTATTGATAGATTCAATTTCTCCTAAGTTATAATGATATTGGTAAATGAGTTTAAAATCGACTATAGTCGGAGCTTCTGCTCCAGAAAGCGTCAGACCTCTCTTTCTGAAAGGGAAGATCGTAGTAAGGTAAAAATTGAAAATCTCCTCGTAATGATCTCTTAGCAGATGCGAGATTTTAAAACCCTCTTTGTATTTAGTCCAATAGTTAAGCATTAACTCTAAAAGCCGCGGGTAATTTTTGTATTTATTTTCGCTTTCTTTTTGTAAATGGTTTAATAACCTATTTTTAAGCGGCTTGAATTCGTTGTCTTTAGCTACCCTTTCTACGAATTTTGTAAATCTTTGACTCATTTTATAGTGGTGGACTAATTTAATATGAAATATTCTTAAATACCTTTATTTTTTTATATGTTACACCGATAATATAATTTCTTGTGTTTTTTTTTTCAAAAACTTATAAAAAATGGATTGTAATAATTATTTATGGTTAATAAGACAGCGCTTATTTATACCAATAAATATCAAAGTTATAATTTTGGACCACAGCACCCTTTACGACCTTTAAGGATTAAACTTACATATAGCCTTATGGAGAAACTAAATCTTCTTAATAACGAAAGATTGGAGGTCTTTGAACCAAGTCCCGCCACACAAAAAGAAATAGAAAGAGCTCACGACCCAGAGTATGTGGAAATAGTTAAAAAATTAAGCGAGAACCCTACGGATAGAAGTATTCATCCATATCTCTATGGGTTAGGTACTGGAGATACTCCTGTTTTTAAAGGCATGTATGAGGCATCAGCGTTAGTGTGTGGAGCAAGTTTGTTAGCTGCAGATATGGTTTGGCAAGACAACGATATAACGATTGGTTTTAATCCAGCAGGCGGACTTCACCACGCACATAAAAACAAAGCTTCGGGATTTTGTATTTTTAACGATATTGCCGTAGCTATTCATCATCTTAAAAATTTAAAAAATGATATTAGAATTGCGTATTTGGATATAGATTGCCACCATGGAGATGGTGTACAAGGGTTGTTTTACGGCGATCCAAATGTTTTAACGATCTCTTTTCATGAAAGCGGAAAATTTTTATTTCCTGGTACTGGAAACACGAAGGAAGTCGGTGAAGGAGCAGGAAAAGGATTTTCTATTAACTTTCCTTTGTTGCCAGGTACTGATAATAGAATGTTTCGAAAATTATTTCGTTATTGTGTACCTAGGATTTTAGAAGCCTTTGCCCCCGATGTCTTATTAACTCAGTTAGGGGTAGATATGTACTTTAACGACCCTTTAACACAAATGGGGCTTTCTATTTCGATTTATCGAGACATTGCTCAAACACTCTACACATCTGCTCAGGATTACTGTCAGAACAAATGGATTGCAGTAGGTGGGGGAGGCTATTTAATGACTGCCGTACCTAGAGCTTGGACATTATTTTTAGCGCGAATGCTAGATGTTGAATTAAAAAACGAATTACCTGATGATTGGGTAAATCAGGTTAAGAAAGAGGTTCCACACGAAACTACTCCTTACTTATTATGGGATCGCGACGATAAAGCGGAAGTACAACTGCTTTCTCATCCTGAAATTGCTAAAAAAATGATTGATTATAACAGAGAATTAAAAGCTCTTTGCGACGAAGAATTTATTCCGAATCTTAAAAAAAAAGTTAATTTGTGTTAATATTATTTCTTTTTAGTATCCAGTTATCAATTAAGAAGTTTTGGGTACTAACTTTTACTGAAGTGTCGTAATCAGATCGAATAATTGATTTAGGAATCCACACTTCTTTATCTTCGTTAAACTGGATAAGCAAGGCTTTTTCGGTTTCACCTTCAATAACGCCTTTTATTTGACTAACTTCACTTTCTTTGCGTTCTACCGTTTCTGTCACAATTGGTAATGTCTTTGAGCTATTTCCTTCAATTATTTGGTTAACTGCTTTAGGTAATAGTGCCCTTTTATTTAAGGTGTCAAAGTTCAAAACCGTAGAAAACTCGATTTTTTCGTCTAATATATGCTTTAATAACAACCTGAAAATTTCAATTTGGGCAAATTTTAACATCTTAGAATATTTACCGATATAAATTAATAATTTTTGCTTGGCGTCATCCTCCCATTTAAAAGATATTTGAGTTTTTACATCGTTGAAATTATGAAAGCTGGTCCACGAGGCCCTGTTTCGATTTAGTACATCTAAGATCATTACGATTTCGTCTAAATTACATTTTATTGTCTTTCCTTCTCCTAAAGAGGGTTTTTCCCACGAGCCATCGGGTTTTTTCTTGATACACTTCAAAAAGATAAACGGTTCTGTTTTTGAAGAACTTCTAATCGTAAGCCCCGTCGATTGCCCAAAAAAACTTTGGCTATGTTTATCAACCATTTTTATCACATTTATTTAGTAAACTCTGCTTTTTTATTGTATACAGCTTAATGAATTTTTAATATTCTAATTATATATAAAGGAAAATTTGGTCTAAAAATTCAAAAATTCATATACTGTTAAAATATATTAAGTGTCTAAGAATCTTTTTAAGAAAAGAACGTGCTTTTTGCTATTTAGGGTAAAATGAAGGAAATCTCACTGATTAGCACTCCAGCAGAATCTCATTTCCATAAAGCGATCAAGCTGTTATTGTACAAGTATATTTATGAAAACGATAAGTCGGTAATAAAAAGATCCCTTGAAAAATATTTAGGGAATCGCTTTGCCGATGTGTATTTTAAACTCGATACAGGAAAAGAAGTAGTAGTAGAAGTTCAAAATTCTAAAATTACTATAAAAGAAATTATCAAAAGAACGAAGGATTATAATCAACAAGGTATTTACATTTTATGGATGTTATATGGGGAAGGGAACTGCGTTGCATCGCCAAAAAACCCCGTTGATACTAAATGTATAAAAATTAACTTAGCAGAAAATTACTTGCATCGAATGTATGGGGGTCGTGTCTATTACGTTAATTTGAACATTCGTAAGAATAAGGCATCTCTTAGAACGCCTTTCGCACTTCATTTTTCTAAACCATTAAATAAAAAAAGACGTGGGTTTTTTAAAACTCGATATGATAGCTATTATTTTAGGGATTCAAATTTTACAGAAATTCCTAGCTGGAACATTCTGTGTACGGAATTTTCAGGGTACAAGATCGCTCGGTTCTACGATAAAAATTTAAAAAATGTCTTGAAAAAGAAAATAGTAAATTTTTATTATCTGAATAATAAGAAAGCACGATATGACGATAATAGATTGCTAAATGCAATTTTAAAGTCTTTTAAAAAAAAATATGGAAAATATATGATATATAATGCTATAATTGAATTGGTTAATGAGAAAATGATAGATTTTCGTCGAAAAATTATTAAAAAAATTCAAAAGAAAATTCTTTCATAGTTACCTGTTTAATTTACTATCATCCAACATGGGAATTATGCTATCCTTAGAAATTAGACAAATAATATAAACTTCCTTATAATAATTTCCTAAATCTCGCCTAAATTTTCGAAAACTCTCATTTTTAGTAATATAATCGTTGTATCTTTTTAAATTGACCTTTAATAATCTAATACTAGCCTATTTTCAATTTTCTTTTTTGTCATGTGAAAAGATAGATATCTTTATATAGTTAAGTATTTTATATATGACTAGCAAAAAAAAATTGGAAACCATGATCAAAAAATATATTCTTATACCTAAGAGTCGAAAGACTCAATACCTCAACCCTTAACCCTGTTATTAGATAAATACATCTCCTCTTTTTGTGATTTTGGACGTCTTGGTTTCCGATTTACTCCTTTTTTCAAACTGAAAAAATTAGTTATACGCCAATTGAAAAAAAGAGTTTGTTTTGTTTACATTTTTTTTATATTTATATTTTTGAATTGCTGATTTCTAACTCAAGATTTATAAAGTCCCAAAAAGTATAAAAAAAAATGGTCTATTATTTAATAAGAAGCAAATTTTAAGCAAATTAATTATTGAGTTGAGTTTCGAATTGGTTATAAAAATTAAATTAAGGTCTGGTTTAGAGGTTGAATTCGACGAACAAGCGCCCAAAACTCTTTTTGAAATAATAATAAGCGAAGTGTTAATTCCAAAATATAAAGAGAATAAAGATTGGAACTTAACTTTAAATATTATTCTTGAGGAAATGAACGAAGTTATCACTGAATATCAATTGTCCCCTAAGTTAAAATTAGGGCTATTAAATCAAGTTGAAGAACATTTAGATAAAGATATCGAAGAATTAACCGGTTGTGATAAAATAGAAATACTTTTCTTAGACATGGATGACTTTGTAGAGGATATAGAAAAATTAATTTGTGCCGGTAAAACCAAATTTCAGTTAAGAACTGACATGGCTAACTTAGTCTATCCGCTCACGATCTTTGAATTGGGCGAGCTTTTTATTTATTTAGGAAAAAGAGCGTTTCTAAAGTGATTTATTTTTAATCATTTCTCTTATTATTATTTGGGCAAAGCGAAAAAACGTTCGAGTTGACCTTAGATTTTTTAAGCAAGGAGGAAAAGGAAATAATTAAGTTCAAAAATCTTTAACTTTTTATTAATTTAAAGCATGCAACAAAAATTTAACCCTAAGGAAATCAAAATTGGTCTTCAATTACCTTCAATTTTGACCCCACTAAGCTCAATTATTATTCGTATGGCATTTTTTGTAGATTATGTTTTTCCCCCGCTATTTAAAATATTTAAAATAATTGGGCGTTTGGGTAAACTTCAAAATATTAGTTTTTTACCTGAAAATGACGTTATTAGATTAAAAGAAATTCTTATGACTCTTGAAGACGGAGGAAAGTTAGCAACCGATATATATTTACCGAAAGAGATTTATAAAAAGAAAGGCAAGGGGCCTACAATTCTAATAAGATTACCTTATTGGAAAGATCGCCTTAGCATATTAGGATATTTCTTAGCGTCTAAAGGTTTTGTTTCAGTTCTCCAAGATATACGAGGTTGTGCGCAATCGAGCGATTATAGCTCTAATTCGATATACATATATGAACGACAAGATGGCCTAGAAACTTTACGTTGGATAACTAAACGATTTTGGCACAATGGAAAAGTAGGAATGTGGGGATTGTCTTATTTGGGCATAACACAATTAGCTGTATCCTGGAATAACGAAAATTTACTTACTTGTTTAAGTCCAATTCATAGTTCTTTTTCAAATGTTTTTTGGCATCCTGGAGGTTTGTATCCGATTGGTTTGTCAGGATCTCTTTATTTAATCATGAATTCTACCTCAAGCATGAAAAAATTAACAACTATGGATTTTGATCAGTGGGATAAAGATGGATATTACAAACGATTGTTTTTTAACCCCTCTATTAGCTTTTATAACGAACCTTTAGACTCAAAAATACCAAAATTATCGGATATGGCAAGCATAGAAGGAGCTAAATACTTGGTGAAAATTATGAATCGAGTCTATAAAACGAATGTAGATGTTTCTAAAAAGGACGATGGTTCGTTCGCTAAGTTGATAAAGGAAGTGTTCTATGAGAGAAAATTATTTCACAATTACGAATTATCCCCATATGTATTTGGACTTGATTATAAATTTAGTACACCCATACTGTTTATAGGGGGTTGGTACGACATGTTTATTGAACACATGGTACGAGACGCGAAGTTAATACAAGAAAGGGCTCCAAAATTTTTCAAAGAGAATTTTAAGATGATCATTGGCCCTTGGACACATATGAATATGGATAAATTATTTATTAAGCCATTAAAGTATGCCCATTTAAAAGATGACTTCAGGTTTTTTAAAAATATCCTTCCATTTTGGTGGTATGAATCTTGGTTAAAAGGAGAAGAGGCAGATTTTTCAAAACTACCTCCATTACAAGTATTTGTGTTAAATAAAAATATTTGGAGAGGTTTTAAAAAATGGCCGCCTTCTTCCAATGAATTAAAATTATACTTGCATTCTAATGGGAAAAGTAATAGCCTTTACGGAAATGGTGTCCTTTCAAAAAACGAACCGAAAGAAGAACCGCCCGATAAATATCATTTCGATCCTGCTAATCCTGTGATTACAAAAGGGGGAAGAAATCTTTTTCTCTTAAGCGGTCCTCAAGATCAGACTAAGATTGAAAAGCGTGATGATGTGTTAATATACACTTCAAAAACGCTCGAAAAAGGCATAGAAATTATCGGTGAGGTCAAAATGGTCCTTTTTGCTTCGACCACCGTACGGGACACAGATTTTATGGTTAAACTAGTTGATGTCTACCCTAATGGAAAAACTTCAATAAATGTTATAGATTCTGGTATAAGAACTCGCTTTCTTAATGGCGATTTGAACGAACCTAAACTCATTAAACCAAATAAAATTTATAAATACGAATTCGCCATTGGTTCAATTGGTATCTATTTTCCAAAAAACCACAAAATACGCTTAGAAATAACTTCAAGCAATTTCCCTCGATTCGACGTAAATTCCAATCTTGCAGGGGTACAAAATGAGGTTGGGTACAAGGTTGCGACGCAAACCATATATCACGATCAAGCTAATCGATCACATGTAATCCTTCCCGTTTTTTCTAATGAAAAACAATAAAAATTACACCTTCACCTAAGAAGAAAGGTTACAGAGAAAGAATAATGTAGAAATTTTTATTTATTTATTTGTTTATTAAGAAAGCATTTATTTTAATTTAACTATATCAGCAGTCTTATATAAATACATGAAATAAAAATTGCTAGCTGGACCAAAAGCTATATGATCGGCCATAACGCCAAAATACGATAATTTTTTAAAAATGTCTTGTGTTAAAATAATAAAAGCATCTTCTCCTTCATCCATTACCAAGCTAGTCCCAAATACTTGATCGCGGGAACGAATTTCAGCGATTTGATCGTATTTTTCAAGGATTTCTTTAAAATTTTTGTCCTTTACTATTACTTCTTCGACTAATATTCTAATATCTGTGACTCCTCGAGCTCTTGCTTTTTTTATTTCCTCGTAAAACACATCTAAAAATTCGAAATCTTGTGTGACAAAAAATAGTGCCATTTTTGCTGCATTTATTAAAGATAAAGCTCTATTAATACAAACATCTCTTCCCCGGTGAATATATAACGCAACTTTTATTGGTGTATCGTGGGATTCATAAATGGGTGTAAGTTCACGAATAATTGTGTCTGAATACCTGTCAAAACTATCGCTATATTGTTTCTTTGCGATTACCAAAGCTTCATCAGGGCTTTTTGCAAAATATCTCGACGGTCTTGATTCTTCCTCCTTTAATATCCACATTTTATTCTTTTCTAATTGAGTTAAAATGTTATAAATTCGAGAATATGGAACGCTTGAGGCTTCAGAAAGCTCTCTTGCGTCCATAGGTCCTTTTGAAATTAAAGTTAAATATATTGATATCTCGTAATCCGTTAAACCAATCGAACGTAGAGATTCTTTAACATTCTCAGGAGTTTCTTTTGACATTTTTTTACACCATTAAACAAAATTGTGTAATTTAAGAGGTTTTAGGCACTTATAAGAATTTTGTTAATTAATAAATTACTAAATATTTCATACTATTTCATACTATATTATTTTTTTTCTTTTTACCCTTGCGGGGTAAGTCGTTTTACGACTAGAATTTTCTCGTAAAAGTCATTCTTTATTTTAATATTAGGTTTATAATAGTTTTTTTATAATCATTGGCTAAGCAAGGTCATCCTCCTCCGTTGTTATCTGGGGGGATGAAATTATTGACTGCTACAGAGATGATAGTAACAAAAGTAATAACCAGTGCTATGATAATAATAGCCATGAATATTTTTTTATTTCTTTTATTTTCTAGAATTTTTAAAGGCATTTTAAAACATTTTTAATATTTAAATTTATAAAATTTATAGTAACATAAGGGAACATGAAATCTTAAATATATTTTTTTTATCAATCAAAATACTTTTTAACGAATTCTAGGCGAAGAGTTTCCGGATTTTCTGCACCTTTCAAGATAAAGTCCTCATATTTACCATATATTTTAAGCATATCGTCGTATAATTGTCTACAAGCTTTTGTCGGTCTTATGACTTCACTACCTTCAATGTATAAAAACTGTTTCACTAAATCAGACCATTCCTTTTTAACATTGATTGAATCGTAATAAGATTTAGCGCTTCTAAAAGCAGCGCCTAGGGCTGCAGAATCAGGGACATCAAATATTCGTACTTTAGTTTTAAATATATCTGCTGCTACTTGTAAGATTTCTCGATTCGCAGATGCTCCTCCAGTGGCATAAATTTCTTCTGGCTTTTCTCCAATCCATTTTGAGTGTAATCTCATAGACAAGAATTGAGCCTCAATAATTGCTCTAACGTTTCCTTCTAAATCTTTTTCATCGAATCCAAACCGGTATACTTTAGGTTGCGATACAAACGGGACTATCTCAGGAAAAAAATAAGGTAACATTATTTTCCCGTAATTTCCACGAGGGGTGTTTTTTAGAATCGCTGAAAAGTCCTTCCAAGTAAGGTTAAAATTATCTTTAACCTTCTTTCTTGCTAATGAACCATTTTTGTAACAAATTAGGCTCATATAATCGCCAGTTGGCGCTCCAAAAACGTGTCCTTCGCCCTTTAAATCAAAATGTAAGTTCTTCATATAACTAAAATATGTATCGCTTGTCCCTAAACTAATCGCAACTTTACCTTTTTCTGTAAGACCAACTCCAATTAAGCTATTGGGATTATCTCCCGACCACACGATTAGGATAGTTTCTGGAGAAAAACCAAATCTTTCTACAAAATAAGGAGATATTTTTCCTATGACATCGTAAGAGTTGATAAGGGACGGTAATTTTTGCCCCAAATTCGGAGCAGTAGCGTCTAAAGCTTTATCGTCCCATTGTTTAGTTCTAATGTTCATTAAATTCATACCCGCTCCATCTCCATGGTCGATTGGTGAACTTTTACCTAGTAGTATTGAAGAAAGAAAAGAACTTACGAGATGAATCGTTGAAGTTTGAATATAATCATCGTAATTTTGTTCGTAAAATTTTCTAATTTGCGGTCCAGAAAATCTCTCAGAAGTATTTGAACCAGTTATACTTATTGTAGATTCTAATCCTCCTAATTTAAGGCGAATCTCTTCGCATTGCTTGGTTGTGCTTGAATCCATCCAGATTGGACTAGTTTCTCTTGTAAAGACTTTCTGTAGTTGATTTACTAAAGATTTTTTAGAATCTAAATTATTTAGAGTTGTTTCGAAAGAATTGTTTAAATAGACTGTTCCATGTTGCTGACCTGAACCAGATATTGCTTTTATTTCATTCAAAGGTAAGTTTAGTTGAACAAGCGCTTTAAATAATAATTCTAAAGCTTCTACCCACATTAATGGGTTCGAGTGAACAACTTTACCGCCATTTGAACTAAAAGTGCCATTTTGGGTGTTGTAATGTGGTAGTTCTTTGTCAAAATTAATACTATACCTAATGATAATTTCATTTTTGCTCAAATTTATGAGAACGGCCGTTAAACTTTGAGTTGAACAATCTATACCGAGAAAATAATCCATATTCATCGATTTTTTTTAAAAATTATGTTTATCTTGATAGTGTTAATATAATGTAGTATAATAAGTAAATTAATGAATTTTGAATTCAAATGATAATATTAATCAGTATTATTAGACCCAGTATCTTTTTAAATATAGGTAATCCTATTTAAGTATTAAGTTGAGATTATCTGAAACAATATACATAAATCCTTCTGACCAGCTTTCTAAGTTGTGTCATTTAGCTAAAAATTTATATAATTTAACTAATTGGTATGTAAGACAAGATTTTTTTAAATTGAATAATTTTCTCAATTACTACGATCTGGATTACATTTTAAAAGATAAACTAGCATATAGAAAATTACCTTCTCAGACTTCTCAACAGATTCTAAAGCTAGTTAATAGAAATTGGAGATC
>JAUWZT010000181.1 GCA_030615145.1 Promethearchaeota archaeon
AGTAACCACAAAAGTGGGACGACTACGATTAAAGCAAGGCATAATGATTTTCTAACCATATGAGCAACATGAACGCGCGGTTTTCTTCCTTTTTTATCTAATAATTTTGGAAATAAATTATGGTCGTGTGGTTCTCGTTGATACCAATAAGCCGTTGACGACCAATCGTCTTTACGATGGTTATCATGCCCGTGTTCGATTGTGACCACTATTTTCTTATTGAAATAGATAGGGTCTTCAATGTGATATCTATAATAGGAGATTTTGCCCCACCAATTTAACCCACCAGTTGTAATTGTGCCGTGATAAGGAGCAAAATGCTTTTGTCGTTGCGCCCAAGCTTGGTTCACATAATCTTCTGTGCCCGTTCCATGTAAAGTAGGTACGCCTTTTTCAACATCATCGTCGATATATATCATGTCGTCTCCTTCGCCAGGCCAATTAATATACCAAGGCATAAATGTAAAATTATCAATATCTAAATGACATCCAACATATTGGCCTTTACCAATTGCTTCAAGGATTTTATAATTTTCCATAAGAGGATTATCGACATTACACCCTTTATGATTGAATTTCTTTGGTCTCACCTTGTAAAACTTTTTTCCCATTTCACTGTCTTTCTTTTTGGGAGATGTAGGATTTTCGCGGTGCCAGAGAGCGTGGAATCTTCCATAGTCCCTTTCGTTATCGAATCCATCCTCGTAGATTTCGTAATCAATGTAGTAAAAAAATCTCATAGGTTTAGAAGCATCGTTTTCTATAGTTATTTTAAAACCTTTTGAAAATGGCATGGGCCACCAACAATTAAATCCTTTTCCCGATTGTGGACTCATCTGGAGTGGCAATGAAACAAAGTTTTTGTGTTTGGCGTGACCTAAGCCGAAAAAATCCCCAATCGGAACCTCTATGCTAGGTTTATCGTCTAGTTCATCATCCCAATACAATCTAATTATAATATTTCTTAAATAATAACGGTCTTTACATTTTATTGTACACCATAAATGGGTTATACACCCAGTACAATCTTCTTTTCCAATTGTTACCTTTTCTCCAGGTTGAACATCGATCCAATCGTCATTTCCCCCAGTCTTGTCGTAACTTGAAATTCGCTTCCTTTTTACCGTATCAGGGTGGATTTTTGCAATACCACGTAAAGTAGATTCTCCTAATCGCATTGTACTTTTTATCACTTGTTAATTTTTTATGGTTTTATTTCAAAATTTACTAATAATTATAGAAATTTATTAATTATCAAAAAAATTCTTAAATACTATTAAAATCTAACTTTACAAAAACATTTAAAACTTTATAAATATATAGGAAGTGTGAATTAAATTGGTATTCGAAGCGTCAGACGATAAAATTTCTTTTAGGAAGCAATATTTCTCGGTTATTTTCTTAGTTACTAACATTCTAGTTTTCGTATGGCAAATAATGGACCCTGCGCTACAGATGCACATTGAATATGCTTTTGTTCCTGCTGAATTTTTCGCCGGAGTAAAATTATGGACGATATTTACCTCAATGTTTATGCACGGAGATTTTATGCATATCCTTATGAATATGTGGTTTTTCATTGTAATAACTGACAATTGCGAGCATGCTATGGGGCATTTATTATATTTAGTTACATATTTTCTCTCAGGGTTATTTGGTAGTTTTCTTCACGCATTGAGCACAATAATTATTCCCGTATGGGGTCCGATGTTATCTACTATTCCCTCATTAGGAGCTTCTGGAGCTATATTTGGACTTATGGCTGTATATGCTATTCTTTATCCCAGTAATAAATTTAATCTTCTGGGTGCGACAGGTGTGCGAAAAATAGGTGCTGGTTATTTCATAATAACATATTTTATTGCGGAATTAACTTATGCTATGGTTTCGCTAATGGATCCCTTTAGTATTGGTCAGACAGCTCACTTTGCACATGTAGGTGGGTTCATTGCTGGAGCAATAATAGCAAGTGTGTTTAAAGTAGTAAAAGGTACATCATATAAGAACAAGAAAAAATAATTGTAATCCAAAATTATTTAGTAATTTTTTTATTTTCTTATTTCTTTTTTAATAAAAAGTGTGAAATTTTTTCAATTATGGTTTATTTTTGAATTTAAGTTATAAATTTAATATCAAATTTTTTAATAAGCTTGAGTAATTAAAATGCCTACTAAAATCGTGGTTATTGGTATGGGATATGTTGGTATTCCCATGGCTACTCTGTTAGCTGATGTAGATGATTTCTATGTTACGGGTATTCAACGAAGGTCTCAAAGATCAAGTTGGAAAATTGATTGGCTTAATAAGGGTAAAAACCCTTTTGAAGGAGATGAGCCTGGCTTAGATGAGTTAATTGAAAGGGTAGTAAAGAATGGAAAGTTTAAGGTAACTGATAATTATAATGATGTTGATGATGCAGATTATATTTTAATTGATGTTCAGACTCCCGTCGATGAGAATAGAATACCTAGATATGAATCCTTAATAGAGGTTTCTCAGAAAATATCAAAACATTTAAAAAAGGGAACAACGATTATTCTAGAGTCCACTGTAGCTCCTGGAACAACAGATAATGTCGTGCAGTCGATCTTGGAAGAAGGAAGCGGGTTAAAAAGAAGTCTCGATTTTTATCTTGTTTTTTCATTTGAGCGAGTCATGCCGGGAAAGTTAATAGAATATATTACTGATTTTCCCCGCGTTATTGGAGGAGGCTGTAAAATAGCTAATGAAAATGCAAGTTTTCTATATGGAAAAGTAGTTAAAAAAGAACTTCAAATAACTGACACACTTACTGCAGAATTAACTAAATGTATTGAAAATGCATATCGAGACGTAAATATCGCATTTGCAAATGAAATGGCATTGCTTTGCGAAGATTTTAATCGTAATATTTATGAAATTATCGAGTTAATAAATCAACGCCACGATAGAATGATGCATTATCCAGGATCTGGCGTTGGAGGACATTGTTTAACAAAGGATCCATGGTTACTTCTACACGGGTTTAATAAATATACCGAAAAGAAAAATGAGTCTAAGATCAAAATAATTCCCAATTCACGTAATTTAAATGACTATATGCCGTATCATATGGTTGAATTAATGGAGGATGTATTTAGAGAAAAACATAAACTAGTAGATAATATAAAGATTGTACTTTTAGGAGTATCATATAAAGCAAATACAGATGATGTGAGAAATACACCAACTGAAAATATTGTTAAGGTATTACAAAATCGATATCATTCTCATAACATTATATTCATCTCCCATGATCCTTATGTCAACGAAAGGGATTATAGACTTACTGAGTTAACAAGTGATTTTAATGAAGCAGTGAAAGGAGCCGATGTGTTAATCTTTGCAACAAACCATAAGGAATATTATAACCTCGATCTTGATGATTTAAAGAAGAAAGTAAGAACGCCTATTATTATAGATGGAAGGAACATATTTGACAAGAATTTAGTTGAAGAAAAAGGTTTTATTTACAGGAAGGTTGGAGAAGGGTCAAAAAGGTTTAAGAACTTATAATTATTATATATTATTCTCATAATCCATTATTGGCTAAGAATGTAATTAAAATCTGTGGTTTGGCGCAAAACCAAGCTTAATTCAGTTTAATCTCTTAAGAGCTTCGATCTCCTTCGCATAAGATTCCTCAAGAATTTCGTAGCACTCGACGCAGTACCAGACTTTATTTCTCGAAGTGAAAATATGATCGCCTTCGATATCAGTACAAGCAGCGCAAACGACTATTGAAGCCGACAACTCGTTTCTAAGCTTATTTTTCTGGTTAACAATTAATCGTTCCTCTGGTAATATAGAACCCCGTTGCTCTTCGGTCTTGCTTCCAAGTAATTCGCTCTCTTTATCGAGCAAAGCGATTAATCTCTTTTTGAATTCCCTTAAAAGGATCTGCCGAAACCCAAGACGTACCATTTTTAATTTGGGATTTTCTAATTCTATTAGTTTTTCCTTTTCTCTCAAACCGGATACCTGCTTTTTATTATTTATTTAACTAAACATGTTATTTTTTTTTAAAAATTTTTTTAAATACTTTAAGAATTTTTTAGGGATTTATAGTTGAAAGACCATATATGTGAGAGTAATTTTTTATTCTTAAGGTGCTTTTTACTTCAAATATTCGATAATTTGTGAAATAATGCCTTCAATACCAATATCTTTACTAAGAACTCTAATTGCTGTCTGTAAATCCTCATTGGTTAGATAGTCTATTTCTAAACCAGTAATCAACATTACTGGGATATGTGGATAATTAATTTTAACTATTCTTGATAATTCAATACCAGACATTATTGGCATACGAATATCAGAAACAATTAATTCGATATTTTCATTATCGCTGTTTTTTAAAAAATCTAGTATTTCAACAGCAGATAAAAAATATTTAAAATTTAATTCTGGAAAATCTTCTGCATAAAATCTGAATAATCTCAGAAAAACAGTATTATCATCGACAATTAATGTAGTCAATTTTAAAATATTTCCTTTTAAGTTTTCGATATTTATTATTATGGATTAAAAATGTTTATCTATTTATTAAAATCATTTGTGATAATTCTTTTTTTAAATTCGTTATTGTCAGATTTTGAATATTTGAATAATTATCTAATGGTTCATTATTAAAATAAAGATTAATTGATTTCTTGATTAATTTTAAACCCTTATTTTCGGATATTAACTTTGCTTTAATAAAACATTCTTTAGCTTCTTCAAATCTTTGTTGTATTGAATAAATGTGTCCTAATATCATATAAGAATGAGCTAATATTCTAAATGAAAATGCTTTATTCGCTCTTTTAATTAATTCTACCGTTAAATTTTTAATTTCATCAATGTCATTAATGTTTTTATTTATATCATAATGTTTTACTGTAATTTCGCAGTAATTAATAATACAAAACACTTGCTTTTTAAAATCAACTTCTTTTTCTTCAAAAACTTCTTTAAATAACTTTTTTGCCGTATTACTACTTTCAGGGTCGTTTTTATGCTTATAGTAATAAGCTTTAGTTATTTTTAAAGAGTTCTTAATCTTTAGTGTTTGATATGTTTCAAATAAATTCTCTAATTCATTTATATATTCGTTTACATGCTTTATATCCTTCTTATCTAAAAATGTTAAAATCAATCCGGATAATGAATCGAAGTAAGCAGAACCTGCTTTGATAGATTTAAATTTGTTTATACTTTTCTTATAAAATTTGATTGCTTTTTTAAAATTACCTTCTGATCTCTCTAAATCTCCCAAATTATTGAAAGCTTCAGCTATTGCGAACTGAACTCCGATTTTTTTTTCTTTCTTAATACCGTTTTTAAAATATTTTCTCGCTTTTTCAAATTCTCCAATTTCTAAATAAGTATATCCCATATTAATGAGTGTTGTTGCATAACCATATTTATCCCCAGCTTCCCTAGACATTTGGGTTGCTAATTTAAAATTCTGGATAGAATTATCATAATCCCCACTTTGAGTTTCTAATATTCCGAGGTTATTCAGTGTTCTTCCAAGCATTTTTTTATTACCTAATAGCATAAAATTATCTACAGCCATAGCTAATAATTCCCTTGCTCTTTCAGAATTTCCAATGCCACAATACGTTTCAGCAATTAGGTTTTGGGTTTTCGCTAATGCAAAAATATTATCTAATTCTTTATATAAATTTTGAGATCTTATTAAAATCGTTAAAGCATCTTCGAGTTGACCTTTAACAGAAAAATACCTTCCTTTTAGTTTGTATAATTTAGCTTTTAAAATTTTGGAATTTACAGATTTTCGAGGTATTTTAGTTAGTAATTCTTGTGTTCTATTGATTTCTTCTAAAACTAGATCATATTTATCGAGGAAATGATAGGCTTCTCCTCTACTGATAATACAATCGATACATTGAAAATTTTCATCAGCTTTTTTATAATATTCGATGGCGCTGTTTAAATTTTTAATAGCGGTTTGATAATTTCCAATATGTAAATGAACAATACCTTTAAATTTAATAATTATCCACTTAACATTTTGATTGAATTTTTCTTTTTTTCCAAGATTATTTAGTAGAGAAGTTAATTCTGATATTTTTCCCCTATCTAAAATTTTTTTAAATTGCATCTCATAATCTTTTCCTTGGGTCGATTCCACTTATTTTTTCCTCCCTAATATTAGATTAGTTTTTTACATATTGCTTAATATGTAAATGGGGTTTCTTATTTTTTATCATTAGATTTTGGGATTGAAAAATAGAAAGTAGAGCCTTTCCCTACTTCCGATTCCACCCATATCTTACCTCTATGGTACTCAACAATTCTCTTACATATAGCTAATCCTATTCCAGTTCCACCAAATTAATCTTTCGCATGTAAACGCTGAAAAAATTGGCTGTTGCGACGTATCATAGGCTGTTTCAAACGGTCTTTGTCAGTAAATATTGGTGGATAATTGAGTGGTAAAAGACAAATATCACCATCATTAGAAGGATGACCCTTCATACCCCGAATTTTCATAACTCTACCTTATTCCACTCCAACCATTAGACCGCAACCTAAGCTACAATAAGGACAAGTTGATTTATGCCATTCAATTGTCATAATACTAATTTTCACTTTATTTTTTTTTTTAGTAAATTTGATTTAGTGTTTAATTTATAAACTAGATTTTGTTACAATCTTTTTTCTTTTTACTCTAAAAATAAAAGATTCAATATATAAGGTTACCTATAGTTTAGAATTAGTGTAAAAAAAACTATTTTCAATCCAGATTTTCATATTAAGTTTATTTTCATTTTCAACACAGGGTATTACCCGAGCTCCTGATAACCATTTAAAATTTTTATTTTTATTATATATCATGAATTCTAAATCTCTCTCCTTACCGAAAATTATAAATAACTTTCATTGAGTTTTACAAGTCAAAATTTTTTTGAAATTGTATATAGAAATAGTATTACAAAATCGATATCATTCTCATAACATTATATTCATCTCCCATGATCCTTATATCAACGAAAGGGATTATAGACTTACTGAGTTAACAAGTGATTTTAATGAAGCAGTGAAAGGAGCTGATGTATTAATCTTTGCTACAAACCATAAGGAATATTATAACCTCGATCTTGATGATTTAAAGAAGAAAGTAAGAACACCGATTATTATAGATGGAAGGAACATATTTGACAAGAAATTGGTTGAAGAAAAAGGTTTCATTTACAGAAAGGTTGGAGAAGGGTCAAAAAAAAATCGATATGAAGTAAAAAAGTAAGAGTTTATCTCAAGTTCTTGCGGAACTAAGGAATAAAACCTAACGTTTTTGCTTTATTCCTCGAGATTTTGTTTATTTTTGGCTTTTTTTTTCTTTGCGTTTTTTTTTTAGTATATTTATCCACGAAATTATTCCGTCAACGATGCCTCAACCAGAGGTCATACAAAATCTGCTTCGGCTACGGGTTTTTTAATTTTGTATTTCCATTCAGACATTTTGATTAAGTTTTATTTTATTAGTTATTTTGAATATAATTAAGCAATCTTAAAAGAGTATTTGTTATATTTAATAATTATACGAGATTT
>JAUWZT010000132.1 GCA_030615145.1 Promethearchaeota archaeon
AAGACACGACTCAACTTCTTTCCCAAAGGAGAGCACTTTAGATAACTCAGGAAATTCAAAAATTTTTTTCACTTTACTATTTACTTTTACTTTATTGTGAATATGTTCTGTTCGATAATAGTTATAAGAATGATTGTCGTGCTCATCTCGGGTTTTTCCGTTGTAATGAGTATGGGGATGCTGAAAAACGACCATTTCAATAGCTTCTTCTAAGAGTTGATGGACACCTTTACCATGTACAGCAACTACAGGGAGTACAGGCAATTTAAAAATGTTTTCCAACGCTTTAAAATCAATTTCGATATTCCTTCTTCTTAAAATATCCATTTGGTTAATTGCAATAATTAATGGAACTTTTAATTCTAATAACTGAAACGTAAAAAATAAATTTCGTTCTAAATTCGTGGCATCAACAACATTTATAATAACATCAACATCTTCAGAAACAATATATTCTCTACTTACTATTTCCTCTAAGGAGTAGGTAGAAAGAGAATAAATGCCAGGTAAATCAACGATATTAAAACGATATCCTAAAAAATCAAGATGGCCTTCCATTCTTTCAACTGTTTTACCAGGCCAATTTCCTATGGTTTGACTTAACCCAGTAAGTTGGTTGAAAATAACTGATTTTCCTACATTTGGATTTCCTGCTAAGGCGATATTAATTGTGTCCTTATAGGTTCCTTTGTTTTTTAGTTTATTATTTGGGATGTGGCCACTCATTTTTTAAAACTTCCCATCTTTTTTTTATGAATTCCTCTTAAGAAATTTATATAAAATAATCCAATTTAATTTTATAACGCTATTATTAAGTACAAGAATTGTTACGACTTACTATAATGCGGGATGCTAAACCTCTCCCTATGACTAGCGATGAGCCTTTAACTTTTATTTCTAATGGTCCCTTGAAAGGTGCATTTTTCATTTTTTTTACTTTTACTCCTGGTACAATCCCTAAATTAGCAAGGCGTGTCTTTGCCCTATATCCAGTATTTACACTTAATACAATAACCTCCTCTCCGCTTTTGCACTCAGTTAGATATGTTGTGAGTCGAGTTCCTATTATTTGACTTATTCTACGATGTCTAGGATGTCTAGGATGTCTAGGGTGATGTGGTTGGAATGGCATTTTTTTTTTTTATTAAAATTTTTATTACCAATTAAAAATAAAGATTCTATTTATTTAAACCTTTTAGTTTTAGTTAATTAATCAAAAGATTTCTCTCAAAAGAACGATAATTATTTATGATTTAGGGAAAGATAAAGCCAAAATCTTAAATTTTAATAATTTA
This sequence comes from Promethearchaeota archaeon, assembly GCA_030615145.1. Lineage (GTDB taxonomy): Archaea > Asgardarchaeota > Lokiarchaeia > Sigyniarchaeales > SOKP01 > SOKP01. The sequence continues at coordinate 1,296 of JAUWZT010000132.1, forward strand.
ATTTATCTATATTTATATTTTGTTATACTTTTAACTTAATTTCTTAAAAGGAAAGAAATAATGGATCAAAAATTGTATTATTATTACAAAGAAACAATTATAAAAAAAGTTATCATATTGTTATTTATAATCGTGGTTTTGTTTTTCTTAGACAAAGATGGTAAAAATATTGAGCAAGTTTTTATAAAGAGATTTTTTATATTTTTAATAGGGTTTACTAAATTATTTAGTTTTAGTTAGAAGAAATTATTGAGAAAAATTGAAATTAATTAAATTAAATTTAGCGCTTGAGGTGTATTCCTATAATAAGCATTTTTATCGTTGAGGATGATAACTCCCTAAGGTTACTTTATGAAAAAGCTTTAAAATTAAATGGTTATAATGTCGTTGGCTTTGCTAAAGATGGCGAAGAGGCGGTAAATATGTACAACCGTTTTTCTACTAAACCAGATGTTATTTTAATGGACCACAGGATGCCTATTAAAAATGGAATAGAAGCAACAAAAGAAATTTTCCAAAACTCAAGCAATATAAAGCCAAAAATTATTTTTGTAAGCGCTGATCGCTCAATTAAAGAGACAGCACTTTCGATAGGGGTTACAAGTTTTAAAAACAAACCTTTTTCGTTCGAAAGGTTATATAATAACATTGAAAAAGCCGCTTCTGTTGAAAAAATTGAAATTCACTGAAAGTATTTTAGAGTTAAAATAATTTTATCAAATGTTTTTTTTTCTAAGTAGACGGTTTTAAGAGCAAAGATTTTTTTGTTAATCATTGCTATCATTCTTAAAAATAAAATTTCAAATCTAATATCAATCTAATTTTAAAAGTATCTAATAGGTGTAGAGTTTTGAGCGACTTAGAAGGTTTAACAAGAAGATTATTAAGAAAAAAAAAATCTGACGAAGAAATTCTTAATAGGTTAGTACAAGAATATTCTGATTTTAAGGATATTGATAAAAAGTCAGCTTTTACGCTTGCGAATGCTGTTCTAATAGAATGTAAGAAAAGCGATATATCAAAAATTTCCGAACCTTTCATTAAAGATTTATTAGATGTTAATAAAGCCAATGTAACGGTGGGAAAGCAAGGAGTAGGGTGTAGAGGTGCTGGGGATTTTTTTGTTCATAAATTGATAGCTGAACTATCGGAAACGAATCGACAACCATACTTATCTCCTAGTTCCTTAGACGATGCTGGAGCTGTTAAACTATCAGATATTAAAGGTTTTGAAGGAAAGGAGGATTTAATAATTGTTTCTAAAATGGAAGGAATCCATAGTCGGCTCAGCGATTTTCCATTTATATGCGGGTTTCATGTTACTCGAGCGTGCCTGCGAGATCTATACGTAAAAGGAGCAGAACCAATTTCCATTATGATAGATGTCCATTTAGGAGACGACGCCGATGTAGGAAAACTATTTGACTTTATGGCCGGAATTTCGGCAATAGCGGAGCTTTCACATGTACCAATTACTGCCGGTTCTACATTAAGAATAGGGGGAGATATGGTTATCGGAGATCGTTTAGTAGGAGGAATAAGTGCTATCGGACTCGTTCGAAATGACTTATTAGCGAGACGAAATATCCAAGTTGGAGACAAAATATTAATGACAGAAGGAGCAGGAGGAGGGACCATTACGACAACTGCTATATACTCAGGAAACCATCATGTAGTAAGTGAAACGATGAATATCAAATTCTTAGAGGCTTGCAATGTCTTGTTAAAAAAAGAATATCTTAAAGACATAAGGGCGATGTGTGATGTTACAAACGGGGGTCTTAGAGGAGATTTATATGAAATAAACTACGAAGCGAAATCAGGCGTAACAATTTATGAAGATCGTGTACGAGAACTTGTTAATCCCGCAGTGTTAGAGTTATTAGAAAAAGTGGGAGTTGATTACTTAGGTGTATCACTAGATGCGCTTTTAATTTACTGCTCAGACAGTATATCGGAACAAATAATTAGTGATTTGGCTGCAATAAATATCAAATGTGCTGAAATCGGTTATGTTGACAATTCTAATCAAGTAACTATGATTTACGAAGGAGAAGAAAAAAGATCAATTCTCCCCCAATTTCGAGAATCTGCTTACACTAAAATTAAAAAAGAAATATGGGAAGAAACTCCTGAATTGAGGTTAGAAATGGAAAAGAAAATTGAAAAAGCAGCTACAATGGCTTTGAAAAAAAGAAAAAAAATTATTGATTACATTAAAAAATAAAGTATCATGAATGGTTAAAGCTTCTTTATACATTATAATTTAGTCTTCTTCATTAAAAGTAAGAACTTCGTTTAGTGATCCAGACCTAAATCCTTCTAAATCAATTGTAATGTAGCAAAATCCTAATTGTTTGAATTTAGTTTTAATTTTTCCAATGTTTTCATTAGTCATAACTCTCATAATATCTTCGGGCATCAGCTCTATTCGCGCTAGCTTTCCTTCGTGAAGTCTAACTCGTAATTGGTTTAAATTGTATGTGTTTCTCAAGAATTTTTCAGCCTCTCTAATCATATCTAATTTCTCCTCGTTGATATCTTGATCGTAGGGTATACGCGACGAAAAACACGCCATTGAAGGTTTCGATTGTACTTCTAAGTTAAAGTATTTGCATATCTCTCTAATCTCTTGTTTGTTAATCTTGAAATCTATATAAGGAGTAGTGATATTTAATTCTTTCAAAGCTTGCATTCCTGGCCTATAATCTGAAAGATCGTCGACGTTTGATCCATCTAATATTAAATCGAAATTCCTTTCTTCCTTGATTTTTATAATATCCTTATATAAACCTGTTTTACAAATGTAACACCGATTTTTAGGATTAACCCTAAAATGTTCATCTTTTAAGGGATTGCGTTCGAGTATTAAATGTGGAATATTATATTTCTTAGTAAATTCACTTGTCAACTCAATTTCTTCATCAGGATAAAGTATTGACTTCTCTGTTACAAGTAGCGTTTCTTTTGCGTATTTATTTGAAAGAAAAGCCAATAACGAACTATCAACTCCTCCTGAAAACGCCACAACGATTCTTATATCCTTAAAAAAAGCGATTAGATTATTTAGTTTCGTTTCTAACTTTTTTGATAAATCCATTACTATTCTGATAAATATGAATAAATGAAGCATAAAAAGCTTTTATTTTACAAATAATAAAAAATGAAAACATTTAAATATAGTATTTTGTATATACTATATAAGGAACAGTATTGATAAAATACTATTTTAAAAAATCAATAAAAAATAAAATAAATGGAGTTGAAAAACATGATAAAACGCGTGAGAGAATTAGACTCAAAGGCTTTAATCGCTTCAAAATCTTTTCGAGATTACGTTGAAAAACAAGAAACTGAGATTAATCGTGGAATAAGTTCACTATGTATACTATCCATAATTATACAAGCCGGTGAGGACGGTTCACATGGTTATCAAATCTTAAAAGATTTGACTGACCAAACGAATGACATGTTAGTCATTGTAGAAGGTACTTTATATCCAATTCTTAGAAAGTTAGAATCTGATGGGATAATCGAATCTAAAAAAGAAGAAACTGGTAGAAAAAGAAAATTTTATTACATAACCGAATATGGTGAAAAAATATACTATTATCTATCAGGATTTTTTTCCAAACTTACTGAAGCAATAGCGCCTTTATTCGATGTAAAAGTAAATTTAAAACAAGATAAGTACCTTTATTGTCCAATGTGTGCTAATAAAATAGATCTTAGTAACGAAGAACTCCGATTTTGTGACGTATGCGGTCACAATATAGAAAAAGAATTACATACAAGAGGTTAAAAAAATGAGTGAAAAAATTTTGGAAAAAACAATTAAGGAATATTTAAAAGAAGTGAAGGCAAAATTACCTGATTGGTTAAAAGAGAAGAAAGAGCATAAAGATCTTCTAGCTGAACTTGAAGAACACATTTGGAGTAAAGCAGAAGAGTTATCAGAAACTGGACATCCTACAGAAAGCTCAGTGAAATTAGCAATTACCCACATGGGGACTCCAGAGAGCATTGCTAAAGAATATAAGCGTCGTGGAACGCCAAAAGTATATATAACAGAAGAAATGTGGCCATTATACACGAAAGTTTTGATGATAGTGTTCTCAGTAATAGTCGTTATAAATATAGCTACTCAGATAGTTTTTAACTTAATCCTTGGAGGCGAACCTTTCATAGAGGTTCTTGGTTCACTAATTTCGGGAATTCAAGGAGGGTTAGTAATATCTTTTATTATTATATCCATTATTTTCGTAGCACTGTCGATGGAAGGCTATTTTCCTGAGGATTTTAAATCTAAAAAAGACTTAGCGAAGGAAAAAGTTTTAGCTGAAACCGCTGAGGAGAAAGGTTGGCCAATTTCCCAGAAAACGGGTAAACCGTTAAAACCATTTATACAACCAATCGGTGAAATTATTGGTGGTGGTATTTTAATACTAATTGGATGCTTGCTCCTATTTCAGCCATTTCTTATAGATTTAGTGGATGTACAATTTCTTATATTGCTTCGCTTTTTTGGAGCTTTAATAGCTGCTGAGGGTGCGTTAGACATTACGAGAGGAATTATTGGTAATCGACAACCTAGTACCCACCAACTTATTCACATCATCACAATCGTCGTTAAGTTGGCACCAATATCCATAATGTTAATCTTGATGAATCAACCTGAAATCTTCCCATTCTTTAATTGGGATAATGCTACTGAATCATTTGTCAATATAGGAATTGCTCCCGAATTCTATGGTGTTTACAGGAATATTATCGTTCTCATAATTGTTGGTTCCGTACTATTACTAGCAGAAGATATGTATAAAATATTCAAAATACAAAATTATAAAGTATAAATCAATTTCTTTTTTTTTTTTAATTTTTATTAATATTTACCGTAAATTCTATTTTTTTAGAGAATTTTAGATAATTTAGAGCGTTTTAGCGTAATTTAGAATTACTATTATTTTTTTTAGATTAACCCGGTATAAGTCTAAGCTGACTTAAAATTTTTTAATATAAGAAGCGATTCGGGGATTAACCAAAGTAAAGCTGCAAGAAGCATCATCCATTCAAGAAAGGGTCTTGTCACTGAATTAGGTGGAAATAAAAACAATAAACTTGCTATAAATGGACCTACCATCATATAGAGCCCTAAAAGTCTCGGAAACATTGTTTTTTTTAATTTTAATAGGATAGCTATGCCATTAAATAACGCTCCAAAAGCTAATCCTGCGAATACTATAATTGAAAAAGTAAAATGTAATCCCAACTCGGTAGTTCTATCCTCGCTGAATAGTCCTATCCCAAACAATCCGACTGCTCCTGAGAGAAGCGAAAGCAAACCAAAAAACGCGTGTAAATCGATGTATATACAAAGGATTCTTTTAAAAATAGACTTATTTGAATTAAAAATAATATTTTTTGTATTTGAAACTATTATTTTTGTTATATAGAAAAAGACCGGTACGAGAAAGCAAGCAGTTGTCATTGCTATAGCATCTAAAATGAAAGGAGCGGGAGTATAACGAATTGACCCTAAATCACTAATGTAATTGTCAATTATGTTATAACTTTCTGGACCAAAAAAATAAGCGATTAGCGCCCCAATAAGAAGGCCAGGTAAATAAATTAATAAACTTACATAAATACATATTTTAATTAATTTTTGATTCAAAAAATGGTTAAAAAGGCGATTGATTTTCATAAATAATAAATTAATCTGACGCATTTACTTTTGTAATTAGTATTTATGTTTAAAATTATCTAAATATAAAATAAAAAAAAAGAAATAAAAGAAAGCCTTTAATAAGCCTTCTTTAATTTTGAATATTTTCCTACTTTAAAGAAATTTCCAATCATTCCACCTATAATGCCTAAAACAATTGCAATAATAACCCAGAAGTAAACGATGAAAATGATATTTGTTGGATCGGCTGGTATAGCTGTAATATTACCTCCTGAAAACAAAGAAATCGGGAATATCTCTGGCTGGTTTAGAAGTAGCACAAATAAAGGAATATAAGCTAAATTATAGATGGCTCCAATTACTAAAAAGACTTGTTATCCCGTATAATTACTAACTCCTATTACGAGCCTAATTAAACTAAATAGACCACTAACGAAAATTAAAAAACCAAAGATTTGAAGCCAATTTAAGAAAGCTGGTTCCATCAACCCCGCGACTGAAAAAGGTTAGATTATTAATAATAAACCAAAGATTATTCCTGCTGTAGTGCCAAATATTAATTCACCTATTGTAATAGGCTGAGTTTTTTTAATCAACCTTTTCTCCTTGGCTTCCTTTAATTTTTGCTTTCTTAATGCCTTCGCTTCTTCTAATTTTTGTTTCCGAAGTAATTTAGCTTCAATTCGCTTCTCTTCTCTTAAAATTCTCTTTTCAGCGAACTTCTCTTCTATTCGTACTTTTGCTTCTGCGAGTTTTTCTTTTCCAATTAACTTTGCTTCTTCTATGCGCTGTTTAGTATACACTCTCGTATCTTCCATATATTCTTCAGTAAAGTTAAATGGGAATAGAATCGCTAAGCGTCTAGGGATAATTCCAAAATCTTCTGGTAAGAACCCTTCCATCGAAAAGTAAACAAATACGATAGTTATTACGATGGCACTTATAAGACAGCCGATCCAAATACCGGATAGCATTCCTCCTAAAACTTCCCACCATACTCTAAAAAAGAATTGAAAAACTGCAACAATGATGTTAAGAAAAATAACAATTCCAAAGAAGAAAAACAACGATCGTAAGTAGAAATCAAAAAGTTCTTGGGTTAAATAGAATTTTGGGGTACCTCGAAGTTTATACAACTTTGCTATGCTTTCAGGTGGACCCATTCTACGGATTGCTTCATGTAAATCTGCGTCAGTTAATTCTTCTCCTTGAGAAATAGACTGTGCCTCACCGTATATCTGCGCTTCTAAATCCTCAAGCACATTTTTTAATTCATCTTCCTTCCATTTTAACCATTCAGGAAGTTTTTGTTTAACTTGAGCGATATATTTCTTTACAACTTTATTCTCGGAATCACTCATATTATTTCACTTTATTATTTAGTCATTTTTAATTGACATTAATTCAATATTTTTATAATAAACTAATGTTAATATTCTATTAAAAAAAATAGAGACCAATTTTCGAGTTTAAATGTATTTTTTACTAAAACCTCTTAGATTTGAGATAAGCTAAAAACTTAATATTGTATTTAAAATGGGGAATAAAGCACAAGATATCAAGGAAAAAGCGAAAAGACGCAAGTATGGCCAACACTTGACTTCCTTTGATATTTTTTATAAATATATTCTTCCAGAGATTAAAACCCTATTAAGGAACTACTTATGGGTTGATCTTTACGCCGGTGAGGGCAATTTAATTTTGCCAATATTGAAAGAAATACAGCCTGATGAGCGAGAAACTTTTTTCAAGGATCATATTTTTTTAGCTGATGTACATGAGGAAATGGTTAATAGGTGTATATCTAACGCTGAATCATACGGAATTTCTGACGAGATTGCATGTACAAATATTAAATTACGCGATAATCTTGAAACCTTTCCTCAAATTTTAAAACGAAAAAAATTTCCTATTTTTCACATTACCAATCCACCATACCTATATTTAGGTTACATTAGGAAGCACTACGAAACCCAAAAGTTTCTTCAATATTTTAAAAAAGAAAATAAGGGGTATCAAGATTTATATCAAATCGCTATGATTAATGACTTGCGTAGCGATGTTGAGAATCTGATTTACGTAATTCCTACTAACTTTTTATATGGTGCATCTGTTTCTAATAAATTTCGTTTAGACTTTTTAAAATATTATAATATTCTTAAAATGATAATTTTTGAAACAAAAATCTTTGAACATACAGGTTCAAATATTTGTATTGGCTTTTTCAAGAAGAAAGAAGTTCCACAAGATGAGATTCAGACATTTACGGGGTTAAAGACCAAAAAACAAAATGATATTGTGAAGATGGTTTACAATTTAAACCCCAAATTTAAATACAGAGCAGGTTCCAAATTTGACGAATTTTTAGAGAGTTATAAAGCGGTTAATCCATTAATAGTTAAGTATTATTTATTGAAAGAAGAAGTTTCGCAAAATAAAGGCAATTTTGAGATCGAAGTAATTGACGCGAACCAGTACAAAAACAATCAATATGTAAAATTAAACATTGAAGTAAATGATAATTTAAAGCGAATAATTGAATCAAATATTTTGTATATCAGAACTGTAGACACAGGCTCCTATAATGGGCGAGCAGGATTAGGGCAAGTAAACGAAGATTTCGATGTTCGTGCGATTTACGTGTCCCATAAAACCTATAGAACCCATCCGATCCAAATCTTCTTAGAACCAATTATTTCCATAGAAGAGCAGTTTCTCTTAAGAGATTATTTTAATTTTATTTTAGAGCAATTTAGACTCAAATTAGACAGCGAATTTTTAACAACCTATAAATATTCAAACGCAGAATACACGAGAAAATATTTAGGTTTAACTCAAACGAGGAAACTGATTGAAACATTCCCGTATGGAAAGCTTACTTCAGAGAAAAAGCAAGAGTTGAAATCCTTAATTACTAGTAAAAATTTTGAGAGAATTTTAGATTTTTTAAAAAGCATATAATTTATACAAACTTATAATATACTAGCAAAAAGAAAAGCAATTAACCCTAGAAATGCTCCAATTTTTAACAATAAACTAATCCTTTTAAAATCCTTT
>JAUWZT010000171.1 GCA_030615145.1 Promethearchaeota archaeon
ATATTCTGATCCAATATAGGGATCTTCAATATAGTCCGTCATAATTTGTTATTTTAAATCTTTTACTGCCTAATTAATACAATTTTATTTAAACAAAAAATGATGAGGTGTTCTAGTTTTTAGATTTTTATTTCCAGCAAAGAGTAAGAACAAGACTTTTGCTAGTGAAAACTTTATCAATTCAACGTTTCTTAATTTCTTAAAGAGCTAATTTTTAACACGCTAATAATTCGCGGATTTTGTCCGTTATCAAATCATAGTCTTCAATTGAACTTAAATTAGATATGTGAATATATTCAACTTTATCGGATTTTTTGAAAAAAGTGTAATTAATGCTCAAATTAGGGTTATTTTCTTTTATTTTAATAAGCGCTCCCTTGAGAAAAATGTTAATAAAATTCTCTGAAGTTTCTTGAATCTCCCTTTTTTCAGGATCAATAAATTTTATCTCAACTCTTTTAAAGTCGTAAAGGTTAAGCACACATAATAAATCTTCTTCACTCTGATTTTGGTTCGAGAAAATTTTTCTTTTAATGTTAGTTCCATTAAAATCTTCCTGTGAAATATCTTTTTTAAAATAATCATCAATCGATTTCTCTTCACGATTTAAAAGCTTCGAATAAATTTCATCTGCACTTGAAAACGATTGCTTTGAAATCAATGAGTTTAAGTAATCTAAAACGGTGTGTAATTCAGATATTTCTAATTTTAAATCGTTTAATTGTTCCTTCTTCTTATAGTAAAGATTTTGAACAATAGAAAGTACTTTTGTTAATTTTTCCGTTTCGTTTTCTGAGTCTTTAGAATCCATTGACTTCATATATATATATAAGAACTTAAATTTATTTATTTAGTGTCAGTTGATTTAAGTAATTTTTTAAGAGGTAATAAAATGTGTATTCCATGATAATTACTCCAAAGCCGGAAGATCCTGAAGTTCAAATTTTATCTAAAGAATTTGAAAAAAGAGGATATAAGGTTAAATATTTCGTTCCATCAACAATAAAAGTTAAGATTAAAATAAGTCATTTTCAAGAACAATTTGAAGAACTCGATCCATTTGCGGCTCTTGTAAGAGGGTTTGGCGCTGCTCCAACTCAAAAAATATTTTTTAGGCTTGATCTATTAAGCGCAATTGAAGAATATGGAATTAAATTAATAAATTCAAGAGAATCCTTAGAAATAGCGAGTGATAAATTTCTTACTTCAATTTTTTTAGAAAGATATAAAATTCCAACTCCAAAAACGATTATTTGCGAAAATCCCAACGATGCCATAGAAGCGTTTGAGGAACTTGGAGGTGATATTGTACTAAAACCGTTATATGGTTCGAAAGGCGTTGGAATTACCAGAATAAACGATAAGGGTTTTGCAGAGAATGTTATATATACCTTAAGCCAATTAAACGAAATATTTTATCTTCAAGAATTTATCGAACATTACAATCGAGATATCCGAATTTTAGTTTTAGGTGATAAAGCTATAGCCGGAATGTATAGAGTAAGTGATAACTGGAAAACTAATATTCATGCGGGCGCAAGAATGGAGCCATTAGAACTCACAGAAGAGTTAAAAACACTAGCAATAAAAGCAGCAAAAATTACAAAAACCGAAATTGCTGGTGTTGACATCGTTGAAAGCGAAAATGGTTTATTAGTTTTGGAAGTAAATTCCATTCCAGGTTTCACCGCCCTGCAAAAAGTAACAGATGTCAACCTTGCTGAAGAAATCGTGTCGTATTTCCTAAAGTATGCACGTATCTAGCCTAAATGTAGTAAATAGGAAAAAAAAATTAAAAAATAAATAAATTTTAAAATTCTTCAATTAAACCTATTAGCGCAGCAATGATAAGAAGGACACACGCAATAATTCCCGCACTAAAAATCACCAGCAATATCGCAAGGATTATTAATACAAGCCAATGAAACGGAAGTGGTTGATTTGGTTTTAAAGCTACTAGAAATGTTAAAATAACGATTACGAGACCAATAATTAAACTGATTAATCTATCTAGAAGCTGGATGTTGACTATAATGGGCAAAAAACTCATTCCAGCTAAGCCAGCAAAACCATTAATAACATATACCAATCCTACTATTGCTCCTAGTACCGTTAAAATTTTCATTATTTGTTCATTTTTGTAGTGTTTAGTCATTTTACATCATTTTTTAAAGTAGTAATTTTTTTATAAAGAAATTAATCTATAAAAGCATTTAATATTTTCATTTCAGAAATATAATTATTCATTATCTTTTTAGATTCAAAACTACCGTGATAATATACAGATATTTTTTTATTTTAAATAAAAAGCCATTTGAAAAGACTATGTGATTGAGGATAAAATACTACAATATAAAAACAGTTTAGCTTTAGCCAATAAATTGGTTAAAAATCAGTACGCTGATCTTGATTACTATGAAGAAATGATTAGTAGGCTTGAGAGAATGTTAAAATTCTATGAAAATTTAAAAACATGGAAAGAAATTTCAGAAAATTAAGAATTATATCTTTTTATTATATTTATCCCGACTTTAATTAAGTATCGAATAAATTCAAGCTAAAATCTTTTTTTAAAATTTCAAATATTTTTTGCATTGGTAAACCTATAACATTTGAGGGGGACCCTCGAATTTCCTTGATAAATAAACTTGCCCTATCTCTAATGGAATATGCGCCCGCTCTACCTTTCCATTCCTCGAAATTAATGTAATTCCGAATTTCATTATCAGAAATATCTAAAAAAGTAACTATAGTACAATCGTAATCAATCACGACTTTTGGGTCGCTTAACTCCGTTATTGCCACGCCTGTAATTAAGTTATGAGAACGATTAATTAAAGATTTCAATATTTGAAATGCTTGAGCTTTATTTTTCGCTTTTCCTATGATTTTACCCTTAAATTCCACAATTGTATCAGCAGCAATTATTATCGCTTCCATATTTGTATTTTTTAACAAATCTTTAGCTTTTAACGCCTTAGCTTTAGCTATTTCTTTAACTAATTCAACTGGATTTGAAAATATTCCTTTGTAATATCCTTCGTCTATATCCGTAATTATAGTTTCAAACGGAATGTTTAAGCGGTTGAAAATTTTTTTTCGATCGATAGACTTTGATGCGAGTATAATTTTTTTCATTTTTACTGATGTAGATAACCTTAATTAAAGAATAAAACTCCTATATTTAATATTAGGAATTAATTTATTAAATTTGAAATAAATATGGTAGAATTTTTCTATTGGTTTATCTTAATTTCAATTTCTTATTTTCTCGTACTATTTAGTTATATGCATTTTTCATATAAAAAGGAAGTTTTTAACAATTTTTTTGGGTTTGGCGCCTTGTTTTTGACTTTTGTAATTATTATAATTATAGAAATACTAATGTTTCAAGATGTAACGCTTTATTCTGACACAATACTAATCTTCTCTCTTGCGTTAGGGCTCCCCTTGCTTATAATTAGTGCGATAGTTTTTATATCGACGGGTATTTTGTTTTTGTTTAAGCTTGTTTTTAAAAACAAAGATTTATCAAAATTTAAGAATTTGTTAGAGGAAAAAACAAGTAAGAGAAGCAAACTTAGGGGAGATACATACAGAAAAATCCCTCATGTTTTAATTTTTATAGGTTTGTTTGTTGTATGGTATTTAGGAGTTGATTTTGTGAGAAACCTTTCAGGTTCGATTAGTGGAATGATTCCAGATGATAATAATATGTTTAGTTTGTTCTTACAAATATTAATTGAGCCAAATAGTATTAGTGAGGTCTTATTTTCTTTAGGTTGGTTTTATTATCTTATATTTTTTTTTTTCTATGGTTTTTGCTTGATAGTTTTAGCAAATGAACTAACTCGAAAAGTTAGATTCTTTGCTTTTCCCTTTAACTTTCTCAGCAATATTTTACTCAGTGAAGAAGAGAAAAAGGGTTATGGTACTTATCTCTATTTTGCAATAGGACAGATGGTTGCTGCCTTACTTACTCCACCTATGGTTTTTTTAACGATTTTAGGAATAAGTTCTATTGCAGATTTAGCAACGAGTCAAATTGGTATAAGATTCGGGAAAAATAAAATTGGATGGAATAAAGAAAAATCTTGGGAGGGCTCAATAGCAGGAATTATTGCCTGTTTTATAATATGCTTCTTTTTTGTTGGTATTCTTTGGGCAGTTATTTTTACCTTTGCATTCTTACTTTTTGATATTTTCACTAATAAGCCAATTGATATATCCGATAATTTATTGATCCCTATTGGAAGTAGCCTTATCTATTTGTTTATTAGGTTTTTTTTTAATTTCGATTATTATACAATTATTTTGAATTGGATTTGAAGACCTTGAAAAGAAGTTTCGGGACGGTTTCTGATTAATTCACACAATAAGTAAAAATATTTAAATTATTCGACTTTAATGATTAAAAATGTATTATTTACCAACCTCTTTGATTTTTATTGGTTATTCAATTATAACTTTCATCTATGTATTTAAGAACAGAAGAGAGAAGATACAAAAGCATTTGTTTTTTAATGAACTATTATTAGTTCTACTGCTGTTAATGGCAGGAATTTTATTTCCGTTTATGTTTCAATTTCACTCCCCTCAATTAGCAAATAGCACGTTGAATTTTTTGTGGTTTTTTACATCTACTTTTTTTTTAATTGAAATGGGAGTTTGGAGCGCTTTTTTGATTTATAATGCAATTATTTCAAAAAGAAACCCTGAAATTATGGCAGAGAGAGATTATAGTATTTATTGTAAAGAAGTGAATGATAGATGGGTTGACGATTTTAAAAGTGAATTTGGAAGAAAATTTTTACATTTATTAGCAACAATTATAATATTTTTCTTTTGGTCGTTAGGAACCATTCTTGATAATTTAGGCTTTTTAAGTCAATTGAATTTAGACCAATATAGTTTTTCTTATTGGTTAATAATCACATTGGGTTTAGGGTTTGTAATTATGTTCCAAATTGCTGATCTATCTCGATTAAATAAATTTTATATTTTACCTGAGTGGGGTAAGCGTTGGCTTTTAGCAATGAGGCCAAGCGAACTTGATACTTTTATAGCATCAACTCCTTTAGTTTTATCTTTAATACCATTCGTTTTTGCACCATTTCCTATTTTAGCATCTGTTGCGTTAATTACAACGGGAGCTGACGCGGTAGCATGTTTAATTGGTAAAAAATATGGGACGCACAGGCTTAAAAAAAATTCTAATAAAACAATAGAAGGCTTTATCGCTGGAGGCATTACTACGTTTTTAATTGTCTTTATAGTTATGAATATATACCACTTCTGGATGCCCGTAAATTTTATAAAAATCTTAATGATGTCTTTAGTATCAGTATTTTTGTTTTTATTAGTGGACTTCTATATAGAGCATGTATCCGATAATATCTTAAATCCTATATTGACAGGGTTAGGTATGTGGTTAATCTTATTACTGTAGCTAATCTTTGTAAGCTTACCCACCAAAATAGAGATACAAAAAAGAAATATCATCTCCATCTTTTAAAACTGTTTTTAAGAAATTTTCGTCCCTATAACTTCTACCATTTATGATTATTGAAAGAAAGGAACTAAACTCGTCCTTTTTTTTTTTATCCCAGAGTAGTTCGTAGAATTTTTCGCCAAAATGTTCTTTAAAAAATTCCAATAATTCTTTAATTGTTAATTCGTTCTCAAATTTAATAATTTGGTTTGTACCCTTAGTAATTTCGTTAAAAGGAGGTTCAAATCTAAATTTTAAAGAAATCAACTTATCAATCTCTCCTATAATTTCATAATCTCTTTAGAAGACTAAATAAGTTTGAATATAAAATATTGTTGGTAATTTTATATAAAAAAATTTTATTTATTTATGTATAATCGATAAATATAATCGAATTTAATCGAATTTTGATGTAGTATAACAAAAATATCATTTTGTTAAAGTTTTAACAATAAAATTATAATACTAAAAAATTAACATGTTAAATGAATGTTTAAAGGTTTAAAATTATGGCTCAAGTTATTTTTATTTCCAAAAAAACAGTTCGAGACGCGTGGCTTTCAGCTGTGGCTCAAGTTTTATATAATGGCGATGATATTAAAACAGAGTACGATAAACAAGAAGATCCTCCATCTAAAGATGCTACTGTATTAATAGAAATAAAAGATCCTATAAGTAGTCCGATTACGCGTAAAGATAAAGTAATGAAAATTAGATCAAAGTATGGAAACTCTTTTGAAGTATATGGTTGTATGGCAGATACCTATTTAATCGGATCAATCCAAAGTGGCTATATTGAAGAAATTATGGAGGGTGTAAACGATCATTATATCTGGGATTCTGGCTCGAGTTTTCCGTATTCCTATCACGATCGAATATTTAATTATTCTCCCTATTCCCTTGAGGATTCTATCCATGTTAATTACGATTTAGAATTAGTTGATAATGACTTTGTCAAAAAACATCAAAAACTATTGAAGTCAGAAAAGGTCCAGACATCTGGCGAATCTATAATTTGGAAATTGAAAAACCTTGTTGACTTCGATTTAAATAAAAAAATATCAGAGCAAGTTGGAATTCAAAAGATACCAATTGAAGTAATTAAATTCCCAAAAATAGATCAAATTGAATATATAATTAAAAAATTGAAAGAAAAACCTTATTCGCGCAGAGCTCAAGCAATTACATGGCGTCCTCTTGTTGATCCCTTTCATATAGACCCTCCCTGCCTTCAGAGAATTTATATGCGAGTTAAAAATGACAAATTAATAATGCAAACAACTTGGAGAAGCAGAGATTTATTTAGAGCTTGGGAAGCAAATGTAAATGGAATGATTAGAATTCAGAAATATGTTGCTGAACAGCTCGGCGTAGAAACCGGTCATTACTTAGATTTTAGCAATTCTCTACATATTTATGGAAATACGATTTCTGAAGTTAAAGACATGTTTGAGCGCATGAAAAATAAAGGAGAACAATTTCCAGATGAAGTAATTGAATTAATGGAAGAAAATAGTAGCTAGCTTTCAAAAATTTTAGGAAAAATTTTCCTTGTATTATCTAATATTTGGTTTTCTAACTCAATTACCGGAATTTCTTTTAATTTTGATATAGTTTTTAAAACATCTCTTATCATAGCGGGTGTACCAACTTTTCTTGTATATTTAACTGGACCATCGCTTTCTAGAAGTAAATGTTCTTTATCCACATTTAAAACCGTATTTTTTACCGGTGGAGAATAGTTAAGAGCAGGAGTAATAGAAAAGAAATAGCCTCTATCGATTCCTTTCTTTAAAAAAACCTCTGGCCCTGAATACCAATGAATGTTGATATTGGGGATTTTATAAGAGGGTAAAGTATCAAAAACTATCTTTTCAGCTCCTTTTGTGTGGAGATTAACTGGGAGTTCCAAATCTTGAGCGAGTAATAACATTTTATCAAATACTTTCTTTTGAAGAGGATATAGCTCTTTATCTTTAACGAAATAGTGATCTAGACCAATTTCTCCAATAGCACATATATTTTGTTTATTTTTTTTGATTAAGTTAATTATTGAATCTAGTTGTTGTTCTATTTTCTCGTTCATTTTTACTTCTTCAGGATGGATTCCTAATGAGGCAAAAACCTCATTATATTGACTGGCTATTTCTAAAACTCTCTCTTGGCTTATGGAACTCATTGCTACAGCAAGTATTTTCTCAACCCCAACATCGCGTGCATTCTCAATAACTTTATCAATTGTTAAATATAAATTAATATGACAATGGACATCAATTAGAATTTTAATCACCTTTATATAATTAAAATAAGGATTAGAAATAAATTTATATCACATTCGGTTAATTTCAGCCCTTAAATGAACAATCTTCTTTACTAAAGCAAATTTTCCTCTAGGGAATTCTTGAGTATCTAAATAAC
>JAUWZT010000224.1 GCA_030615145.1 Promethearchaeota archaeon
AAATAAGGAGATTCATTTATATGACAGAAAAGGATTTAACGCTATATAAACTGGCTAAATTCACTAATTTAGAGATCACGATGGAGGCGCAGGTTCAATCTTCTGGAGCGAACCAAGCCCGCCTTATGGAGAAATACAAAAAAAATAAAAGTTCTATTAAACAACAAGTTATTGGTTTAAAAATAGCATTTGCAGTAATGCTTTTAGTTATCTATTTTCTACCAATAACTACTTATTCAGGAGCTAAATTCGCTCTTGGTAATCCTCTAATTTCTGCAGATTCGCTCTTATTCCCAGGAGGTATTCTTTTTGGAGCATTTCTTATTATGCAATTAATATATTTAACAATGTTGGGGATGTTCAGTATTGCGGCCATGATGTCTGGAGAGGTTTTTAGGTGGTACGAGACCCTACCCATCCCTAAGGATAAATTAAGGAAATTAGGATTTATGACGGTTTTTCGCAATTTAGATGTCGGACTTATAACTATGACTCTTGCTTTTCCAGTTATAATGTTCATCATATCTCTAAATATAATATTGGCTTTAATTGCGGCATTAGTTTCTATAAT
The DNA here is from genome assembly GCA_030615145.1 of Promethearchaeota archaeon. Taxonomy (GTDB): domain Archaea; phylum Asgardarchaeota; class Lokiarchaeia; order Sigyniarchaeales; family SOKP01; genus SOKP01. The sequence goes on from JAUWZT010000224.1 coordinate 572, forward strand.
TAACGTTATGTTTTCTTTTAGCGTACTGGTTTTAATAGCAGAAAGGATTAGTCGCGTATTAAAGGTTAGCGATGCAGGTTCTAAGAAGGCGACACTTATCCGTATATTTACTATGTTGAGTTATATGATAGTAATATTTTCCGCTTCTTTTTTTATTCAATGGATAATAAGTGCTTCGAGAGACTTTTTTTATTTAAGCGCTTCACTTGAAATTCCCTTTTTAGTAAAAATCATTATGAGTTTAATCCCGTTTCCTTTTGCAGCAGGTAATTTATTAACATTGGCTATTGAACCAACGAGTTTTTCTGCTATTTTTTGGATTACTACTATTATAGGAGTTGCACTTTCCATATTATTAACCCGATTCGCCTATACAAGAGCGTTAAAGGCAATGCGGATAGTTACTTCTTCAGCCGCACTTGAAGCAAAAAAAAAGACAACTTCAAAAAAAATAGTAGAAAAAGAAATAGAAGTTCTTATTAAAATACGGTCCCCTATAAAAGCTTATATCCGTAAGGATTTATCTACTACGACAAGAGATATTCAGACTTTTATGTTTGTAATTATGCCTTTTATCTTTCCATTTATGACTTTAATTCCAATATTGATGATGCTTGGTGGTCTATCAGCTTCATTTAACGAGGAATATATAATAATTTGGGCACTTATGACTTTATACCAACCCATGATTTCAATGATGCTTACTGCAGGATTTTTAAATATGGAAGATACTGGGGCGGCAATACTCTCATCTTTACCAATTCTTCCTCGCGACCAAGCTAAAGCGAAATTATTTTTATTGGGTTCAATTCAGACAATCTCTTATTTCCTACCGATTTTTCTGTTTATTGGAAATTCCGAATTTTTAAATTACTTGCTGTCGTTTATTGCGTGGTATCCCGTTGTATTAACCTTGCTATTATCCATGTTCCAATTGAAAATTCGATTTTTCGGTAGAATGAAATATAAATTTGTTATTGAGGAAGTTAATCCAGAAGAAAAAGTAATTAAATGGATTATAATGGGAGTTGGTTTATATTTGATTTACTTAGCATTTAGCTTCTTGGGGGGCATTTTATTAACGTTTTACGGTGCCAGTGTGATGTTTTTAGTAACTTTAGTAGCAGGCTTGTTCTCTTTGGGTATTTTACTAATTTCATTTAATAGCATGTTTCCAAAAGTACCAGGAAAGAAAATGATGATTAGTATAAGGGAAAGCTTCAGAAAATATCCTATCTTTGGTACATTAGTTCTATTATTATTATATGCGGGATTCTTATTTTTACCAATATTTATTGAATTACCTTTTATCATTATCGTAGATATTTTCGTAGATATCCCCTTTATTGCGTTACTCTTTATTGATTTCTTCGTCGCTTTTGGAGTAATGGCATTATTTTGGTTATTAATTGTTCCACGCTCCTTAAATCTTCCAGAGGGAAAACAATCTCTAAAAGAATTCGTAAAAACCATTGGGTTGAAATTTGATAATAAAATAGTTCGCAATATCCTGCTTGGAATTGGATGTTCTATTATATTTTTCATTAGCACTTATATTACAGCTAATCTTTTCGGGATTTATATCTTTGATTTAGAGGTGATTTTTGGAACTCCAAAAATAATAACGCAAAATGTTGTGTTCTTAGGATGGTTTTTATTTATTATAATGTTGATTCCAGGGATATGGGAAGAAGTAGCATTTAGGGGTGTAATCACTAAATTAAATTTAAGGAGATATTCTCAAAGAACAACGTGGATAATTGTATCCGTATTATTTGGTTTATTTCATTTTGTTAATTTATTAGTTGGGAGATATTTGGTTCTAACAATTTTACAAGTAATATATGCAGCTCTATTAGGGTTTCTCTTCGGATACATGTTTATCAAAACTAAAAGTTTAATACCTAGCATTATTGCGCACTATCTCATAGATTCTGTTGGACAACTATTTTTGTTTGTGGAATTTGAGAATATGGTTCAACTAATTTTGTTTGCAGTAATAGGTGTCGGAATTATCCCTACTATTTTTGGAATGTTGTTAATTAAATTAGTTGTTAAAGACAAAGACGAGAGAATTGATTTAATAAACTAATTTTCTTTATTCTCTTACAATTTTTTTTAAAATTCGCCAATAATGTAGGAAATACAAATCTTTAAAACATTCTCAAGGGATCCTTTTTCAATTTTATCCACTGTATCTGTAGGTTGGTGGTAAAATCCAAGCATTTGTTTTAAATCCATGGCAGAAATATTAGCAGCTTTGATCTTTGCTTTTGAGAATGCTGTAGCATCTGTACCACCAGTAATTTGGCCAAATAATTTTTCTAACTTACTTGACCCTCCTAATACAGATGATTGAAGCTTGATTTCAGAATTTTTAGCGGCATTAATTATTTTTTGAACAACAACATCAGAATGTTTTGTACGAGTTGTTGGTTCAAAATCTATGATAGAAATATTGTCTTTGCTGTGAATCCCGTCCATATTAACGCATTCTGCGTCATACTTTATCAATTCGTCGTAATGTTCTTTAACATATCTATAAGCGCCCCTCAAACCAGCTTCTTCGCACCCAAAAGATACCAATCTAATTTCAGTGTTTTTAGGTATAATTTCTTTATGATTTTTTAGGTATTTTCCAATAGCTAATACGATTGATACGGCACTCAAATTATCAACAGCCCCTGGTACTTTATTAGCCTTTTTTCCAAACGATACGAAGAAGAATAAACCAATAAAAGCTGGGGTTCCTATTAAAAACAGGCTCAATACAAAAATAAAAAAGATTTCATAGAAAAATAAACCCATTAAGGTTAATAGTAATATAACTGTTGAAACAATCAACCACAAGAACATAATACCTAGGCCTAAAAAGATAATAATGGGATAGCCTATTTTTAAATGAGTTAATAAATTAAATTCAAGCGCACTATCGTGATGCCCAGAAAAGATCAAGATTTTTTTTAATTCTTCCTTAGAGGAAATTTTTCCAATAACATTTTGTGATTTTCTTGATTTAAATAACGGATCAATGAATTCACGATAATTAAAAAATTCATTCCACAAAATTAAAAACGCAATTAAGTTTAAGCCAAACGATAAAAATATCATTATATATGTCCAATAATTTATTAAATTAAGCGGTATGAGAAAAAAGGTTAGAAACGACATAACAACTAAAACAATATTAACCTTTATAAATCCTAAGAACGCACGAGGATTACACGAGAAGGGTTCTATTACCGTCTTATCACAGACATGTTCTAATTCCTCTTTGATTATTTCCGCACTTTGAGCCTCTTGAGGGCTACAAGGCATTCTTGGGCCGCATTCTTCGATAATCCTTTGGATTATTTCATACATATATTTTGAATCTTCGCTTGAAATTTCAATCATTAATATCACTAGTTAATTGGTTTTGAAATTGTTTTAATAGATTTAATAAATTTAATATTTAATTTTAGACGAATTGAAAAATTGTATTTGATATTTAAAGTGTATTTAAAATTTTATTTTTATTTTTAAAAAATAAAATTAACGAAAAGTTTAAATTTTTTAAGGAAAAGCTTTTTACTATTTTTGTCTAAAAAAAAATATCATAATATTATATGGATATAAATAAGTTTTACTATAATTTTTATACAAAAAAAAAAATCGTAATTTAGGGATTAAATGAGTAGTAAATTGAAAAAATTTATGGTTAATTGCCCCAGATGTGGCGAGGGAAAAGATATATCAGTTCCAGAATCATTATTTTTTGATAAAAAGTTTGGTACCGTTAAGATTAAAATACCTCAAGGAGCAGTGTGTAAAGAGCACAATTTTATCGTTTTTATTTCTACTAAAGGGAATATTATTGGATACGACATAATTGACGCTTCCGTATCGCTAGATCAAAAAGAAAAATTACCGATTGATTTAATTAGTTTGACATTGGATGAATTAATTGATGCATTTGGTTTCAATTGTGTT
>JAUWZT010000147.1 GCA_030615145.1 Promethearchaeota archaeon
AAACGTAAATAATTTTAATCAAATTTATTAATAATAATAGTAGTTAAAAATTACGAATAAAAAGGACAAACTGAAATAAAAATAAGTTTAAATTTAAATGTTAATGTTAATCACATACGTTTTAAAATCATTGGGGTAAAAAAGCATGTCTTATAGGGGGAAAGTTATTTTATGCGGAGACCCATCTGTTGGCAAGACGAGCCTACTAGCTCGATATGTAGATGGAAAATTTAGCGAAGGATCAGTTCCAACTCTTGGTGCAAATTTTTTAATTAAAGAGATTGATTTGAGTAAAGTAATTGATAAACTAAAATCAGAAAACCCTGAATTGAAGAAGGATATTAAAGAAAAGGGCTTTAAACTCTATTTCTGGGATATAGGGGGTCAACAAGATAAACTTTTTAGCAATGAATACTATTTTGTTCAAGCAGTCGGGGCTATGATTGTTTTCAATTTAAATGAATTATCATCATTCGAGGGTATAAACTTCTGGCTCTCTAAATTGAAGGAATTAAGCGGTGATGTTCCATACATAATAGTTGGAAACAAATTAGACCTTGAAAGGAAAATTGACCAGTCTCTTATCGATAAAAGGGTAAAGAAGCTTGGAGTAGAATATTTCGAGACTTCCGCTAAACTTAATGAAAATGTGGATGTGGCATTTGAAAGCTTATCCATTCAAATATTAAATAATTTAAAATAGTAACTTAAAAATTTTAATTTTGATATATTTTAAGATTTTATAGAAGATGCCGAACCTTCGCCAAAAACTGGAAAATATGTTATTGATGCTGATCGACAACACTCATATGGAAATAAAGAAGCGTATACTATCTTTGATGTCGATAAATTAAGCTTCTTAGTAAATTTAATGCCATTAACAAAAAGTTCCCATAAGTCTATAGATAACTTACTTCACCGCGGTTCAACTATTGAAAATCAGCTAGCGGTATCTCGATTTCTACACTTGTACGAATTAATACAAAGGCCTTACGAAGCGGGTAAAGATTATGAAGCTGAGTTCTTAAGCGAATTCAACTCCAAAACCGCCGTTGTATACGAAGGTAACCAAATGTGGAACCGTAAGTTATGGGACGAATTTGATCAAGAAAAAATTGAAGATTATGTTAAATGTTGGAAATATATGAAAGAGAACCCAAGCGAATCTGTCTTTGATGACAATAAATTCTTTTCAAAACGCTACCCCAATTTCTATTTCGAGAGATTTAGGCCAAATATTAATGATTTTTATAGCTTTTTACAAAGGAATCCTAAGACCGAACGCCCTGACTTCTGGCACTGGTATTTAAATACATATCTGCGAGAGGACTTTCACCCATTCTATGATGACCCGTTCTCTTAATAATACAATTCTTCTCTTTTTTTTATAATTTTCTACACCTCACACATTTAAATATTCGATTATTTTATAGGATTATAATGAAGGCTAAAAAAATCGTAAGGATTGAGCTGGCAAATCCAGCCCTTCGCCGCATAAGGAAAAATTTTCGGGATATAATTGAGCTCATCGTTAAGCAAGAGGTAAGTAGGCTATATGCAATTTCTCGTGGGGCTCGGAAAAGAAGTCGGGAGTCCACAGACTCCACTGAAAAAGAAGAGTTGGTACGAGAGGATGATAATTTCATGGAGCGAGGTAGAAGACTCAGGGGACTCCTTTCCAAGTCAATTATCCAATGCCATTTAGGAGGGGGGTGCGTCTCGTATGTAGAAGCAACTAACCACGGACGCCATCCCGAGAACGGTCCAACTAACCTCGATATGGCTTGGATCCCATTCGATGGAGCTTGGTTCTGCACTAAGTGCTGTGAAATTCTTATCGAAGGAGACAAGGTTCTTAGAGAGGAGAGGCATCCCGATTACATGCGCCAATTAAAGGAACGCGGTTTTCTGTGAGTAGCATTCTTTTAATCCCTATTGCTCCTTTGTCAAGAACTAAATCTCGTCTTAGGGATTGTTTTTCAAAAGAATTACTCAAAGAGTTAACTATTTCTATGTTTAGAGACTTAGCAAATAAAGTAGTTAACGTTGATTGCTTTGACCAAAAAGTAGTTTATTGTAATAGCGGTGAAATATTAGACTTAGCAGAAGAATATGGATTAGTTGGGATAAAGGAGGACCTCACAGTACCAAGAAAATCGTTTGATGAAGTTATAAGAGATATAAATAACATAGCCATTGAAGAATTTAACGCTAAAGAAACGATTTTTACGTTTTTAGATGTTATTTTAATATCAGAAAGAAATTTTATTGAAGTAAGTAATTTAATGAAAAAAAACCAACTGGTCGTATGTCCTGCTATTCATTCGGCCGGTATTTCTATTTTTGGAAGAAAACCTCCCGATATTTTGCCTACGCATTTTTCAGATCCGAATGTTCCTTCTTTTGTTGCGTTACTAAAAGACGCTCAAGAAAGAAACTTGAAATTTACGATTTACGACTCGTTTCGGGCGGGTTTTGATATCGATATTAAGCAAGACTTAGTACTAGCGCATGAATACTTTAAAATCTTTAATTTAATTGAAACCGAGATGTATAAGTTTCTAAAAAATAATTTAAAATTAACTTTGCAAAAAAGAAATAAAAGAAATAACCGAGATTTTAAAATTATTAAAACCCATTAGCAAACCTGTTATTAATTATCAAATTATCTAAAAAATTAAAATGAGAAGGTAATATTTAGTTTAACTTCTTCGTTTAAAATCTTTTTAACTGATTTTTGAAATTCTTCTCTTTCGTTCTTTAAAGAAGATAAATATCTTAAGTAATCTTTGTTTTTTCTATCAATATCGTTTTCCAAATGTTCTATTTTTAATGTATTTGTAGCAATTTTATTCTTGATATCTTCTCTATTAATCGCTAAACCTATTTGGTCAATTTGTTTCTTTAATTCAATAATTTTGTTATTTATTTCTTTGATTTTAACGATCTCGCTTTGAATTGTTTTTTCGTCAAAGATTGCATTAATTTGGTTAATAGTTTTATCTTTTACTTCAGATTTAAGATTTAACTTATTTTCTTCTAAAACATGGCGTAATTGAACAAGCAAACTTGAAAATTTTGGTAGGTCCCTGCTTTCATTAACTAACGTATTTATTGGGTTTTTTAAAAAATCTCTTAGAAAAAAAGTGTTAATGTTAGGGATATGAATAGTTTCTTTTTCTAATTCAAATTTCAACTTTTTTAAAGCTTTTTTAAAACCAAATTTGTTGTTTATTTTCATCCTCAACTTGGCTAAGTCTTCTTCTTGTTCGTCTTGTTCTCTAAACAGTTCGTTTTTTTCTACCAATGTTAGCTCTTGGATTAAACCCTCTTGATCTTTCTGTCTCGCTTCTAAATCCCTTTCAAAAGCATCTAAATCAGACTTGGCATTTTCGATGTTTTCTCTTAAAGAAAATATCTTTGGCAGCTTTTTAAGCAAATATTCTGCCTCCTTTAGATCGGTATATTTTTTCCTTAGAAAATCATCCATACCTTTTTGTTTAGTGCCTAATTTCCGCGTAATATAACTTAATTCTTTTATTTCTGGTTGTAATTGTTTCTGGAATTTTGGTATAGATTTTTTTGCAATGTCATTGATGCTTGTAAATAGTTTCTTGATTGAGTTTAATAAACTGTTCATGTTGTCATAAGTAATATCTTCTTCAGGTATTTCAACTTCATCAATTTCTTTTTTAATTCTGTCAGAAAAGAAATGTAACGATTTAAGCGCTTTTTCGTCTATTTTTCCTTTTCCTGCATCAATAAAATGATCTGTACAAACCTTTATTTCAATTAAGTTACCTCGAACATCAGCAATTTGCTTCTTAACAGCTTTTTTAACTTTATAGAATTGAGAATCAAGCTTTTCATTATAAAAAACTTCGAATTCTTCTAATGAAATTTCGATCATTATTAATATTTAGACAAATTTTATTTTATGAGTTTAATAATTTTTTACCATTCATATAAGGTTGTAAAGCTTTTGGTATCCTAACAGAACCATCTTCATTTTGATAATTCTCTAAAATACAACATATTGTACGTTCAGTTGCGACCGCAGTGGAATTTAGGGTGTGTGCGATTTCTTTCTTTTGAGTAGAACCCACTTTTCCAACTCTTATTTTTAATTTTCTTGCTTGATAATCTAAACAATTACTGCACGAGACTAATTCTCGATATTTTTCCGAAGAAGGAAACCAAGCTTCAAGATCGTACTTTTTAGCGGCATTATCGTTTAGTTCTCCCGAAGCAATATTGACTATTCGATAAGGAATTTCCAATTCTCTGTAAATCTCCTCAGCATTATTTATTAATTCTTCAAAGATGTTCCACGAATTGTCAGGTTTACAAAAAACGTATTGTTCCACCTTTTCAAATTGATGTACTCGAAATATTCCTAGAGTGTCTTTTCCATGTGAACCTGCCTCTCTCCTAAAACAAGACGAAACTCCCGCATATTTTAATGGAAACAAATTAGGATCAATGATCTCATTGTAATGATAAGCAGCCAAAGTCTGTTCTGATGTAGCAATCATAAAGAGATCTTCGTCTTGTATTTTATATAATTGTTCCTCAAAATCTGCCAATTCTGCGGCTGCTTTCATAATTTCGTGCTTTATAAAGAAGGGGGTCCATAAAGGTGTATAACCTTTGCTTATCAACTTATCTAAAGCAAATCTAATGAGAGCTAAATTAAGTAGCACCATATCCCCTTTTAAGTAATAAAACCTTGACCCCACCACTTCAGATGCCTTCTTTGTATCTGCTCCATCAATTTCGCCAATTAGATCTACATGTGATAAAGGTTTAAAATCAAATTTAGGCAAATCTCCAATGGTTCTTACTATTTCGTTGCTCTCTTCCGTTTCACCAATAGGAACCGATTCGTGTAGATCATTTCCCACATAATATCGGAATTCTTCTCTTTTATTGATATATTCGATTCTCTTCTTTTCCAACTCGTCAATTTTTTCCTTAATTTGCTTTGATTCCTTAATCGCTTTCTCGGCTTTTATTTTATCGCCCGATTTCTTGTAAGTGCTAATCCTACTAGAAATTTCGTTTCTTTGTTTTCTTAAGTCTTGAATTTCTTGTAGGACCCTTTTCCACTTTTGATCGTATTCAAGTACTCTTTCTGCATTAACAGGATTATTAAATCTCTTCTTTTCTGATTCAACAATTTTTTTAAAATTTCTTCTAAAATCTTCAATGTCTCGCAAGTTTTAATCCCATTAAAATTTAAAATTTCTAATTTCTATTATAAATAATCATTAAATTAATTTATGAAAATTATAGTTATTTGTTAGAATAATCAAAAATCTCATTCATGCTGAACTCTTTCAGTTAATGTTGAGCGTAGAAAGGCAACTCTTATTTTTCTTCTGTCGTATCCAACTTTATCAATAATGTTCATGATTTTTATTCTCTTAGCTTTACCTTTTAAGCCTTCTTCTGCCATAAATTGCTTGGCAAAATCTTCTTTTTTCCCTTCCTCTTGCTCCACCATATTAGAAAATAATGAATTTATCATAAAAAAGTTAATGAGATTTGCATTTTGAATGCAAATTTGTAGATATTTACCTAAAACAATAATAACTCGTGAAAAATTTTCCTATAATATTGTTAAGGGAAGAAAATATGTTCTCTTTTGATCAATAACAATCTAAATGTAATTATAGGTTGCTAAAAAAAATACTTAAAAATATATTAATTCAAAAATTCCTAAACCAAAGGGACTTCTATAAAAATTTTAAGAAGTATGTATAAACTATAACTATTTTTGGTGATGTTTCAACTAAAGGTGAATTAAATGTCTGATAAACAGACCAATGATAAACTAAGAATAGGAGTTTACGTTTGTAGATGAGGCGTTAATATAGGAGCTCACATTGATTGCGATGCTGTAAGAGACTTTGTTGAACCTTTGTCTAATGTAGTCATAGCAAGAATTAATAATTTCACTTGTAGCGATCCTGGGCAACAAATTATCAAAAACGATATATTAGAATTAGATTTAAATAGAGTAGTGGTCGCAGCCTGCACTCCTAAGATTCACGAAACCACATACCGAACTGTATTACAGGAAGCAGGGTTAAGTCCCTACTATTTTGAAATGGTAAATATTAGAGAACACTGCTCCTTTGTTCATCAAGACAATAAAGAAAAAGCGACAGAAAAAGCAAAAAGGTTAATATTAGCAGGAATAAATCGGGCTCGAGAATTAGAAGCCGTTCCACGAAAAGAAATACCAGTAACTAAAGCAGCTTTAGTAATTGGTGCTGGAATTGCGGGGATGAATGCCGCATTAGATTTGGCTGCTCAAGGAATATCTGTTTATTTGGTCGAAAAGGAGCCAACCATAGGCGGAAAAATGGCACAGCTCGATAGAATTTTCCCTACTGACGATTGTGGAATATGAGTTCTAGCCCCAATAATGGTAAATGCTTCGAAACACCCCAATATAACTTTACTGACCTATAGCGATGTTATAGAATTTAGTGGCATAACTGGAAATTTCAAGGTTAAAATCAGAAAAAATCCTAGATATATTAACGAAAAAAAGTGTACAGGATGCGGTTTATGCACGATAAAATGTCCAATTACGATCCCTAATGAGTTTGATCGAGGATTTGGAGAAAGAAGAGCAGTTTATATTCCTTTTCCGCAAGCGGTGCCAAAGTATGCCGTAATCGATATGGATGTGTGTATAGACTGTAAAAATTGTGAAAGAGCTTGCCCTAGTGAAGCGGTCGATTTTGATCAAGAGCCCGAAATCCTCGATATTACGGTAGGCGCTGTTATTGTCGCAACTGGATGGGACGAATACAACATTTTGAAAAGTAACGAGTATAAGTATGGAATTTATCCTGATGTTATTACACAAATCGAATTAGAAAGGATGTTAAGTCCAATTGGTCCTACCGAGGGGCATGTATATAGAATAACCGATGGAAAATCGCCGAAAAAAGTAGCTATGATCCAATGTGTTGGGTCCCGAACGTTAAGAGGAAATAATTATTGTTCAGCTGTTTGTTGTAGCGTTTCTTTGAAGAACGCTCAATTGTTAAAGCAAGAATACCCAGATATGGAAATAACGATATTCTATATAGATATTAGAACTACAGATAAAGGAAACGAACAATATTATAGAAATATAAGAGAACAGAATGTTATGTTCATAAGGGGAAAACCGGGCGATATAAAGCTGAACGAGAATGGTACTATGAGGCTCTTTTACGACAATTCTTTAGAGGGAGAAGTTTCTTACTTGGATTTTGATTTAGTAGTGTGTTCAACAGGGATGATACCTTCAAAAGGTACAGATAAAATGATAGATGTAATGGGGCTTAGTAAAGGTCCCAATGGTTTCCTTTCAGAAATTCACGGGTGTTTAAAACCTCAAGAAACTAATGGATTAGGGATTTACATATGTGGGTGTGCTGCGGGACCAAAAAACATTCCATATTCCGTTTCTACAGCATTAGCTGCTGCGAGTAAAGCTGCTACTTTGCTTTCTTACGAAACTATCGTTCAAGACTTAATTATAGCTGAAGTTGACGAACTTCTCTGCGTGGGGTGCCATAGATGCGAAAAATTATGCGAATATCAAGCAATAATCGTAGCTGAAGATGGCATTGCCGTTGTTGACGAGCTAAAATGTAAAGGTTGTGGAGTGTGCGTTTCTTCGTGTCCAGCAAGAGCTATCGATTTAAAGTATTACAGAGATAAGCAATTTAAGGCAGAAATTAAAGGAATCGCGGGCAGTGAAATCGTAGTAATGAAGAAAATTTCAACCAAAATTGAAAATTAAAGAGATTATAGGCGAGAATATATGTCAAATAGCTTAAAAGAAAGAAATATTATTGCTTTTGGATGTGAGAAGTGAGGGTATTCCGTAGCAGATTTAACAGGCACTATGAGAAAATCGTATTCTAACACTTTCCATTTAATAAGAGTTAGATGTACTGGTAGAATTGGAATTCATTTAATAATGGAATGTTTTTTGAACGGAGCCGATGGAGTAGCTATTATTTCCTGAAAAGAAGGTGAATGTGAGTTTGGAAAAGGAAACTTGAATACATATGAACACGTCAAATTTTTAAAGATGATGTTTAAACACATAGGCCTTTCTGAAGATAGGATTCAACAATATTTCTGCTCTGCAGCCGAAGTTGAAAATTTCCTTAACTCAGTAGAAGACATCACCAACAAAATCGAAGCTCTTCCTCGTCTACCAAAACAAAAAATTAACCCGAAGGAATGAATCTTACGAGAAAATTTTAGTCGCAAGATGACAAATTATTATGCAATAATTTCGGAAATTTTAAGAATTAAGACTTTTAATATAAATATCATAATTAACTTGAATATTATTATCTTTTACATAATTTTGACCTTTAATGGTTAATATATAAATATTTTCTATAACTTTCAAATATTCTGATGTTTTCAAGAAATTTAAAGCTTGTTTAACATAGTAATATGAAATATCCCATTCTTTTGCAAAAAATTTGATATAATTTAACCTAGCTTTCTTAATAGAAACTATTAATTGTAATATTTCATTGACATGCGGTATGTCTTCGATCTTAGCTTTTGAAAGTAATTCAGAATCGTTTTTTTGTTCCAAAAGAAATTGAAAGTCGGGTATTTTAAAAAGATCCTTTCCCGAAGCAGTTAGCATGTATTTATTAGAAACGGCCTTCACATACCCCATATTTTCTAAAATTTTAATATTTTTAGAAACTGTACTGATAGTGATTAGTCCAAAGATAGAGTTGACAGAAGGTACCCTTTTTTGAATATTAGATTTATTAATTTCTCCATATTGATTAATAACATCTAAAATGTAAGGAGCATAAAGTACTCTTCTTTTAAATTCATTAATATTGCTATATAGTCTTAATTGCTCATCCTCTTCAAGATTATGATTTTTAATATAACTTAATCCTTTCCTTGTTATTGAATGTAGATTTCCTTCCTTTAAAATATAATTAATTGATAATAACAACTCTAAAGAAATATCTAATAAAGACCTATTATAATTAACAATATTTAAAGATTCTAGATATTGATTTATGTATGAATATCTAGGATAATCCATAGAATAAATCACAACTAAAATCTCGTTAATGAATTTAATATCTGAAGGTAAAATCTTATTATTATCTATATTTATTTCATTTAAAATTTTTTTAGTAGAATTGCTAATTTTACAATCGTTAGTAAAAAAGTTATATTCTTTTAAAAATTCAA
>JAUWZT010000021.1 GCA_030615145.1 Promethearchaeota archaeon
TAATTGCTTTTTTCCTCTCTATTAAAATCCTTTTGAAATCTGAAAATATCTTGTTTTCAAATTTATTCATTCCTAACGTCTATAATAAAGGTGGTTCCATTTACAGAACTATTAGAAAAGTATTACCAATATTCCAAAATAATGATAATCTAATTAATTTTAAACTAATCTTTCTTATGTCAAATTTAGAATTAAAAAAAGAAATTGAGAACCTAAAAGTTTTAAAAGTTGAAGAGAGTTGATAAGAAAAAAGATGGAAATTACAAATTTTGAAGAAGCGGTAAAAAATATTACTAAAATTATTTTAACAAGCCCTCAAAAAATGATTAGAGAAGAGGATCTCCGGAATTTAAGTAAAAATTTCGATTTTGAACAAATTATAAGCACAGTTTATTTAAATTTAAAGAAAATTGGTTTTGAATTCATAACATCTAATTTTTTAGATCAAAAGTTCTATGTTTTAACCTCTGAGGGTAAAGATGACAGCATTACACCTTCTCAGTACGGTACTTTGGCTTTGATACTTGCCCTTAGCAAGGAAGTAGATGAAAACATAAAAATTAGTGATCTAAAAGAAATTTTCAAAGAAGTCTGGGCTGCAGATGTTGAATTCCTAATTGAAAACGATTATTTAAGAAAAATAGAAGATCTAGATATAATAAAAATTACTCCATTAGGAAAAGCAATACTGAAAAACATAATTCAAGATTTAAATTTAAAAAATTTATTAAACGCGTTTAAAGGAAAAGAATCTACTTAAAAAAATTTAAAAAAATAAGGATATTAATTAGTCCTTTTCTAAATCTAGATTAAATTGATCGTATATCTTCTTTACGCGATCAGCTGAAGGACCAGTTCCTCTCACTCCGTTCTCATCTACTATAATTTTTCCATTCAAAATAGATATAATATTTTGATCTTCAATATAGTTCACATGTCCTTTTGAAAAAATTGTAGCAATTCTATCTGCCAAAGCTTGCATAGGAAACGGTTCTTCTTCAACTGTTACAAAATGATAATAACTACTTCTTATCAACATTTTTGGGAATGTCTTACCTTTTTCATTTTTCACATTATTTAAAATCAGGTTAGAATCTTCTGAAACTCCCTTTAATTGGCCAACAAAGAATTTGTCTTTTTCTAGATACACTTTAACAATCTTATCTATGAGCAATCCTAATTCCGTATTGTATTGTCTTAGACTGATATATCAACACCTTCAATAAATTTTTATTATTATTATTAATATTATTGTCATTTCCTTTTATTTTTAATTTAAATATTACATTTCAACTTTACTTTAATTAATTGGAGAACATTATTTCTACTAATTTTGGAATGTTTTCTCTTGTTATTGCACTTGAAAAAGCAACTTATACGATCAATAATAAAATAGATGTTTCGCAATTAGGTCTTGGAGAAAATCCTAATTAACTTTTAAAATTAATTAAGAGAAATTCAAAAAAGCAAGTAGATAAGAGATTTATTTAAAAACTTAAAAATTTATTAGTAATCAAAAGACTTAGTTTACTATTACAAAGACAAAAATTATTGTGTTTGATTATGAAATTATCTGAGTATGGAAAAAGATTTCTGCGTTTACCACTTCGCATAGACAAACACAATAAGGGATATGTAGATTTTTATATTGGTCCTAAAAAATTACATAAAATCGTTAACAACGAGGCTATAACATCCCCAAGCAAGCTTTTAAGCGATTGTAAAGCTCTACAAAAAGATTTGTTTAAACAAGGTTACGATAAAAAACGCGAGCGATACTTAGAAAAAATGTTAACGGCGATGAGGACTTCGATCGAAACTTTAAACGGAATCGTTATTCCTATTAAGGAGCAATTTTTAAGGCTATATGATGTGGCCTTAAAACCAGTTAATGAATCTGAGCTAGATAACTTAAAAGAAGAGATTAACGCAGCGTATGGTGATCTTGGAAGTTTAGAAAAACGAATAAGCGATTTAAAAGTACGACGAACTGTTCCAGAGAATAAAGTATTTGAGTTATTTAAAAAAGCTCTCAGCATCACGAGAGAGCGAACTAAAGAGTTATTTGTCAACTTCTTACCTCAAAAAGAACGGATTGTTTTGGAATTAGTCAAAAATAACGATGAAGTAAAATGGACTTATTATAATTGGTATGTGGGTAATTTTTGCTCTCGAATAGAGGTTAATCCGAATTATAACATTTATTGGACCGCTTTTTTGTTTGGTGCCGCTCACGAAGGATACCCTGGACATCATACAGAATTTGCTATCAAAGAAAGAGTGCTATACCGTGAATTAGATCAATATGAACACTCAATATTACTTTTACATAGCCCTAAATTAATAATCTCAGAAGGGATCGCGGATTTAGCAGTAAAAATGCTCTTTTCAAATCGGGAAGCAGTAGAAATTGGCTTACGAGAATTGTGCCCAGATTCATCAAACGAAGATTCTCTTGAAAGAATGATGGCACAAAACAAAGTAAGAGGGAAATTAACGCTTTTTTGGTATAATTTTGCATATCATGCGCTTATTGATAAATATAACGACGAGGAATTAATGCAATATGGAACAAATTTTGAAATTTTTAACAAAGAAACCATAAAAAATCAACTTAAAAGAATCTCTAGCCCTGTTTATTCAAAAAACGCTTTTATGTATAACCTTGGAACCAACCTCATAACGCACAAGTACGGAGAGCCTCCCTCAATTAAAGATTTTCGATATCTTCTCGTTAATCCAATTTTACCTTCAGATTTAATATGACACTTCTTGTATATACATCGAAGAATTCGGTTTATAGTTTTTTTCTTTTTTCACTGGAGCGTCTTGCACTAAACTTGATGATGTAAAGAATTTAGAATTGCTTTGCCCTACATTGATAAAAAAATTATATTTAAAAATCCCTAAAAGCATGAGTTGGATATCTTATGCTAATCACTTTTCACTTTTTTAGGAGTTTAAATAAATTTTGTCAAATTAATAAATAGACTTGAAAAGATTAAATATAAATCATCCATTTTGGCTTCAAATTATAAAAAAAAATAGTTAAATACAATTCACATAACAAACAAAGTGAGAAAAAATGCCTGGTGAAGACGGTATATTCCCATAATTAGATGTCTATCATAATGACATCATATATTTTCCTTTCTTTTTTAAAATGAGTAGTTTAAAAATACATTCTAATATAATTAAATAGATCTTACTATTTAACAAAATGTAATCTATGTTGTTTCAATTCAGTTTCAAATTAAAAAAAAAATTAGTTAAATACAATTCACATAACAAACAAAGTGAGGAAAAATGCCTGGTGAATTAGGAACAGTACCATAAAATGGTGTTTTTTATAAGAGCATCACATATTTTCTATTCTTTTTTAGAATGTTTAATACTCCTTCATTTTATTTAACCAGTATAAAACAAATATTAAACTCCTAAATTTCTAAGGTTTGAATAAGGTTAAGAATGTTTTCTCCTGTAATTGCACTTGTTGTAATTATTTTGATGTTTGGATTTATTTCCTTGGCATCGTTGACCATATCTTCAATATTTACATCAATCACATCAATTAAATCAATTTTGTTAATAACTGCAATATCTGAAAATTTAAACAATAAGGGGTGCTTCCGAATTACCCATGGCCCTTCGGTAATGGAAACTACTACGATACGCTTATCGGTTCCTAAGATAAAATCTGAGGGACAAATAAGATTTCCCACGTTTTCTATAAAAACGACGTCGTAATTGCTTAAATCGTGATTTTTTATTACTTGAGAGATGTGATAAGAATTTAAAGCGCATTCTCGACCTGTATTAATTTGGATGGTTTTTACACCATGTTTCTCTATGCGATCAGCGTCAATTCTTGTAGCTACATCTCCATTTATTACTAGAACCCTTTTTTCTTTAGAAATCCTCTCTGATATCGATTCTAAAAGGGCAGTTTTTCCAGCTCCTATAGCTCCAACAATATCAAACGAGCGAATATTATACTTACTAAAATTTTTTTTATTTTTGGCTGCTAACCGCTCGTTGTTTTCGATTAAATCCTCGTTTAATTCTATTATTTTTGACAATCCTTCTTCTGGCATTTTAAATCGTTTATTATCAATGCTTAAATTTAAAATAATGAACAATGTATGACGCTAATATACCTCCTAAATCAGGAAGATAAACAAGTAAATAAAATGGATTACCCATAGCAAATAATA
The DNA here is from genome assembly GCA_030615145.1 of Promethearchaeota archaeon. Taxonomy (GTDB): domain Archaea; phylum Asgardarchaeota; class Lokiarchaeia; order Sigyniarchaeales; family SOKP01; genus SOKP01. Next base: position 4,215 of record JAUWZT010000021.1, read on the forward strand.
GACCTGGAACAACTTTTAATAAAACTAAGAAAATTATTATAGTTCGTCCTTTCATTCTTATTGGAAGGAAGAATATTAAAAATGTCATTTCTCGGTTCCAGTTCATAAAAATCATGAAACATATGACTCCTAATAGAGCTCCTGAGGCTAAACCGTATGGAACAATAATTCCACTTCCATAAATCAATTGTAACAGGAGCATTAATAAAATGTAAACTAATCCCGTAAAAAGAGCGCAAATAAAATACAATTGCAATAAAAATTTAGTTCCAAATACACGTTCTATATTTTTAATTATCATATAAAAAAATAGTATTAAAATAGCTAGAAAAAACAATCCAAAAAAATCAGAAGTATAACTAACAAAAAGAGATGTAAAAAATGTCCAAAAATAAAATTCGAAAAAGCTATAACTACTCAAAGTCAAATATAAAGGGTATACCATAGCAGCTATAGACATGATAAAAATTGCGACAATTAAGTATGTTATACTGCTAGTTTTTGTTTTTTTTATATCATAACTTTTATACTGTCTTATTGTTCTTTCCTTTTGTTTTTCTTGTCTTTTTATATATTTCTTAAATTCTTTTGAAGTTCCGTGCGAATTAACCCTTTTTGAAGGGTCTTCTCTCAAATTTAAAGGGATAATAGGCCCATGTTTTAGTTCAAAAGTACATTGATGATTCTCTGGTAGTCTATGTTTTTTACAATAAACTCCGCCACAATACTTACATTTAAATGGCAAATAATTAATCGGATCGCCACAATGTTCACAGAATGTCATGTTTTCTCCAACCAAGAGCGTAACTAAACTCTTGACTCAAGTTAAGAAATATTTTAACTTATTAATATTTTAAAACTTTTATCATTCATAATTTTTTTTAAAATTTTACTCTTAAAACTGTAATAATCATTAAATATTAGGGAAAATAGAGGTCTATTCCTAACGGCGTATAAATAATAACAATTGTTATAACCAACAAAACTCCCAGTGAACCCATTAAGCCTAAATAAACTTTCTTATTCCATTTCCAAATATTTTGACCATCTAGAATCCCTACGGGGATCATATTAAATGCCCCTAACATGTAATTAAGATAAGCAGCAAGTCCAAAAAAATAATTTAATGGGTATAAGGCTTGTGGAATTAGTAAAGAAACAATTAATAAAATTGATCCATACACAAGATTAACTATAGGCCCAGCAGCTTTACATAAACCCGTCTGTCTATCTATTTTTTCTAACCCTAAAACAACAACGGCTCCAGGCAATGCCAATGAAGGAAAGGCTTGTGAATTTGTTAACAACCCAATTAACCCAGAAATTAGACCAAACATAGTTAATACCATTCCGAAAGTAAGGAGTCTGAATTTTGTTTGTAGGCCGAAATGCACGGCAACCTGACGGTGCCCAAATTCGTGAAAAAGAAACGCAGTCATATAAAAACCCGCTAACATAAATATAGCCCAGCCATAACCTAAATTAATCAACATAGGATCGTAAAAATTAATTAAACCTATGATGAAAATTAGAGCAGAACCAATTATAAAGTGAACTAATTCTGATTTATGAGCCCACAATATTCCTTTGAATTTAATTCCTGAATCGGGGTCAAAAGCGTTTTCGGGGACTGATTTTTCTTGTCGATACCATGTATAAGTCCCATCTATTGTTCCACGCATTTCGCTTGGAGTATATTGTTGCTGATATGTATCCTCTTGTTGAGAAAACGGAATTTGAGAGCTTTCAACATAAGTAGGAGGTGCTTGTTGATATTGTTGCAAATTTTGACTTTCGATTACAATATTACATTCGTGATCAATAGGATTTTTATGTAAAGAACAATAATTTTGACCACATTTCGTACAGTTGAATGTTTCAGGGACTTCAACTCCACAGTGATAACATATTGGCATTGTTAAAACCTTTTCTAATTTGTTTTAATTATTAATTTGAAAAATATTATTAATGATATAAAATAAATTCAGCATTAATAATATTTAGCCTATGTTTTTTTACAGTTTTTTTTTATTTCAATATAAATTAATAAGGTGGAAAAATGAAGAATAAATAGCTTTTTAGCTTTAATTTTGAATTTTTCAATTATACCGCAAAATAATTAAATTAACAATTTACCTATCTAATTATATAAAATAACAAAAAACGGTCGATTATTACGGAGAAAAAAATTGTTTATTGTCCTACATGTGAACAAAAAGTCGTACTAAGACGCAAGAATTTTGATCATATTTATCACGAGGTATTAGCTTTTATGGTGATCCTAACTTGCGGGTTAGGAATTTTCCTCTATCTCATCTTGAAATATAGTAAAAAGAAAGACCGATGCCCCAATTGTGAAGCTCAATTTGATTTGAAAAACCTCCCGGATAAAGATGTTTTAGAACAAGATATTTCTAATTAAAATTTACTTGATTTTCATTACACTTTTACATCTAGGGCAGATTTTATCCTTATCTGTTAACTCTTTCTTTCTTATCGTCTTTTGATATTTACATTTTGCCTTTGGACATACTAAGTAGAATTTCAATAAATTTTTTGGTCCTATCGTACCTTTTATTTCTTTAGACTTAGATTCAGTCTTTTTTGGTTTTTTAGTACCATCTTTTATTTTTGGCTTTTTTTTAGTTTCTTCTGGTGTTATCCACTTATCTAATCCCAGACTTAACTCACATCAATTTTAATTTATTTAATTTCTTATATAAAAATTTCTAGTTATTTTTTACTATTTAGTTCTACTATTTAATATAAAAAAAGAACAAAAAAATATTACCAATCTAAACTTAAAAATTAAAATACTTGTATTTTACCTGCAATCAATCGCTTCCTTAGATCAATCAAAGATTCCTTTTTTAACATATCTTCAGAGACTTCTTTTGCAATTTTTTCAATACTAGCAAAATTTACATTTTCGGCAGGAATCAACTCTATTGAATTTACCCATGGATCCGTAATTGGGCGCCCGATTTGGGATAAAAGCTTCACATGTGCCTCTAAAATGTCACCCTCTCCTCTTTTATAAATTTCTCTGGCGATCTCTGTTCCTAGAATGTTGTAGATTTTTCCTACGTGATTAATTGGATTTTTTCCACAAACTGCCTCTAAACTCATAGTTCTGCAAGGTGTTATTAGACCGTTAGACCGGTTTCCACGCCCTACTTCACCGTCATCGCCTGCTTCAGCTGATGTGCCCGTTATGGTAAGATACAAAATTCCTTTCTCTATGTTATCTGCTACATTTACTTGGCAAGTGACTTCTCGTTCTGGGATGATTTTAGCCGCTAAATCTAGTACAGCGTCTTTAATTTGATTTGTATAGTTAATATACTCATCAGCGTCGTTGATGTACTTGCTGACCATTGCAGCCGCGACAGTGATTCCAACCTTGTTATCAATTCTTTCAACCATTACCTTAACATCTTCACCCGATCCCTTACATTTATCCTTGAAGCTCGGAGAATTAATAAGGTATTCTGCTTCTAATGTTATTTTTTCTACATCTGAATATGGAGCGTATCCTACTCCAAAACTTGTGTCATTTGAGAGGGGAATCTCTTCCGAATGATGAGACTCGTCAAAAACTCCGGTTAAATCTATTGACCCTGGTCGAACTGCATAATCGAATTGTATATCTCTAGCTAAATCAAGGTTTCTAAATATTTCTGCGAGTACTTGGCGTTGTGTGTCAAGACAAATAGTAGCAACGGGTATATATTCCAATTTATTCTCAGTTCCACATTCTGTAAGAATTTGATGTATAGCTCTTCCTACTATTAAAAAATATTGTGGTTGAATGATCATCCCTCCTCCGAATTCTGGTTTGGCAACACCACCAACCAAAGCGGCCTTATCAACATTGTGATGATACACTCTATCGAAATGTTCCAAATAGTAAACACATAACGCTCTCGAACAAGCATCAGCAACGGCGTCGCAAACGCTATCAGGGTGTCCTATTCCTTTCCTTTCGCAAATTTCAGGAAACTTGCTTTTTTCAATAGGTAAAAAGTCAGCCCGTGTGATTTTCAACATTTTGATTAAACTCTTTCTTAATTATATAAATAATTATTTTATTATGTTTTTTTTAAATTAATGATAATTATTAATAATTATTGATAATAATATGCATATATTGCATGAAATATGCACTTAAATTATACTAAATAAGTTTTACGCATTTTAAAATGGATGTTTTGCCAAGTTTATCTCGAATTAAATATTTGAGAAAAAAATTAAACATTAGCCAAAAAGAATTGGGTGAGAAATTAGATATTTCGCAATCTACAATCTCAAGAATAGAAAATGGAGATATGGATCCACCTTATTCTAAAGTGAAAAAAATTATCGAATTCCTAGAAAATGAACGAATGATGAAAAAAAGATCAAAAAAGCACGCAGAAGATATTATGACTCCAAAAATAATATCTATAACACCAGATTCAACAATAAAGGAAGTGATAACGACAATGAGTAAATACAATTTTTCACAGATACCTATTTTAGAAAAAAGCCATAATTTCGGAAGTATAACTACTAAAAAAATTCAGAAACATATAACTAAAAATCCAGATTTAATAAACGCAGATATTTTGACTATAATAGAATTGCCTTTTCCAGAAGTTGAAAAAAATTGGAACGCTAAAGATATATCAAATTTATTAATTAAATATCCTGCCGTATTAGTAAAAGAAAATAATATATTTATTGGAATTATAACTGATGCTGATTTCCTTAAACTTACAAGTAAATAAAGGTTGATATTTATTTAAAGAAATTAAAATAATAATTAAATTAATTAAGTTCGAATATAATATCACAATAAAAAAAATTTATTTAACTATTTATCTTTTAATTAATGGGAATTTATGATTGATGCGGTACTTGAAAAAATAGATAATATGCTTAAAAGGGCTAATTTTGAGACATTTATTTTAGATTCCTTTTCTAATAAAAAAACCAAATTCTGCTTTGACTTATTAGTAAAAAAGAATGATTTAGTTTTTAGCGTAAAAATTTTTTCCAATATTGATAATTTAAACGCTGATATAATAAACGATATAAAATCTTTATCCTTATTGTTAAAATCTAAACCCTTGTTAATAGGAATTAAAAATCGTTATCATAAATTAGAAGATAACACTATTTACATTAGAGAGGGGTTGCCGTTTATAACTTTAACTACTTTAGAAAATATTCTCAGCAAAGAGTTATATCCGTACATTCTAGCGAGAAGAGGAGGGGGAGTTATGTTTTTAAACGGTAATTTAATGAAATCTTTGAGAGAAAAACAAGCAATCTCACGAAAAGAACTATCTGGAAGACTTGGAATTACTAAAAGAACTGTTTGTGCGTATGAAAATGAAAGCATGCGACCTTCTGAAAAAATAGCTCATAAAATCTCATTAATACTAGAAAGTCATGATCTTTTTAGAAGAATTAACATTTTTGATTGGAATTTCAATTTTAGTATGGATCGAAAAGACTTGCAAAAAGATATCACACTGAGCTCTTTTGAATCTCATCTTCAAGAAGTTTTGAATGACATTGGAATTTGTTCTTATTGGTCCAAGAAAGGTTCAATTCCTTTCAAACTATCGTTATATTCAAAAACTGTTGATGAAAATAAAGAAAGTAGCGTTTATCCTCTCTTTTCAGGAGTTTCTGAAGAAGATAAAAAAATTAACGAGCTCAGTTTTAAATGTTTGAAAATGTTTACTGAACTGTTTCAAAAAAATTCTATTTTTATTGTAAACAATGCTATTAAAATACCCGATTCTCTCAAAAAAAATAAAATTCCCATCATTAGAATTAGAAATTTAGAAAAAATTGATGATGAAGAGGAATTCGTTGAGCTCATCCAAGAATCAGGGAACTAACCAAGAAGTTATTTGTGGCATTGACGAAGCGGGTAGAGGACCTGTCTTGGGGCCTATGGTTATTTGTGGCGTGTGCTTCCTTAAATCAAAATTGGGGTTTCTAACAGAAAATGGGGTTAAAGATTCAAAAAAATTGTCTACTAAAAGGCGAAGTGAATTAGCTAAAATTATAAAAGAAAATTGTAAAACATATAAAGTAAAAGTTATTGGAGCTCAAGAAATAGACGCGAGAGAAAAGAAGAAAATCACACTGAATAGACTTGAAGAACTGAAAATGGCAGAAATTATTAATGAACTGAAACCAGATGTAATATATATAGACGCGGCAGATGTTATTGAAGATAGATTTAAAACATCTATTCAAGTATTATTAAATTATTCACCAAAAAAAATCATTTCTAAACATAAGGCTGACGATTTATACCCAATAGTTTCAGCGAGCTCAATTATCGCTAAAGATATGAGAGATAGACTCATTGAAGAATTAAAAAAAAAATATGGAGATTTTGGTTCAGGTTATCCCTCAGATGTACGAAGTACTACATTCCTTCGAGAGTGGGTAAGAAAAAATAAGAAAGCTCCACCTATCGCGAGAAAATCATGGGAAACAACGAAAAAAATAATCAGAGAAGAATTATATTCGAAAAAAATTACTGATTTTGTATAAATTTTTTGTAAAATGAATATTAATATATTGGCTAAATTATTTGTGGACAATTAAAATAATGTGATTAGCAGCGTATTTATGAATATTGAAACTTTCGCTTATTTTATAACCCGCTTTTTCTAAAATCTTTTTCTCTTGAATGTAAATTTTTTCAGGTTTTTGAACGCTATCTATTGATTGAGATTTAATTGCAAGAATTAGAGTTCCTTTATCCTTTAGATAATAACTACAGTTCGCAATAGCAATTTGTGCTTGGTTTGGTTGAGCTATATCTTGATAAACTAAATCAATATTAGTAAAAACGGAATTAGCATATTTTTCCGGAAAATTAGCGTCTCCTAATATTGGAACAATATTTTTTCTACTATTGGTGTTTTGAATTAATTGTCGCATACTACGTTCAGCAAATTCTACTCCATAGATAATTCCATTGAAAACTAAGTCTGAGAGATGAGATATTGTAGTACCCGACGACGCTCCTAAATACAAACATTTTAATTCACTTGATAAGAAATCCACTGAAGGTTTTTCCAATATCATTGCAGCTAATTTACTTCTATAAGGATCCCATTCTCGATATTCTTCTCCTTTAAATGTAATTAACTTCTCCCCGTACACTTTATTACCCGGAACTAGGTTTTTAGAATAAAGTTTTAGGTTATGTGGAGGTCCAGATATATAAACATTAGAGTATTTTGGATGTGCTCTGATATTAACATTGCTCAAATTAACTTTACCTCCTTCTTTTCTTACTTATTTGCTTTTTATTTGATTTTATTTTGGTTTTGGGCTCACTTTTTTTTATAGGAGGTTTTGGATATTTTTTTTCAATCTCTTTTATTTTTTCTTCGATTTCTCTTGCTAAAGTATCTCCTATGAACTCACCTTTAAAAAAATCTACTTTAGTAGCAATTCCTATTTTCCCTGAAATCACTCTAGAGATCTTTCCACGGTTATACGCTTTACTTCCTCTAATCAAATTCCACTGAAAAATTAACCCGTGTTTTGGTCGTTTTTCACCGGTTTTAAGGAACCTATACAAAGCTTTTTCAGCTCCTAGTAATTGAACCCTTGAAGCTGGCATATAAGCTAAGTCTTTTAAGCTTCCCGCCTTTGCTATTAATTTCGCCCCAATTAAACCTCCTACTAAAGCATTGAGATTTGGAGCAACTTGTTCTATTAATGAATCTAAATATTTTTCTAATTCTTGTCTGAATTCGTCCAATGATAAAATCTGATTAGCGTAGTTTTTAACAATATTAAGATTAATATCTGCTCCCATTGATTGGGAAGCCAACTTCTGTAATGTTTTAATTCTTCCTTCCTTGAAATTAAAATTTTGAGTAATCTTATTATAAGTAAAGTTATCTCGGCTTCCTAAAACTGAAACCATTTTTGCAATTATAACATTATCTTCAATTAATTTATCAGTAAGTTCTGGAAAATGTAAACCATACCATTCTCTAAGCCGACTTGAGAATAAACTTATTGATTTTTTAAGAATATCAAGTGTTTCTATGATTTGAATGATTTCTACATCTCCTCGAGCTCCAGCTTGACTTATTCTCTTCTTAATTAATTGAACTTCAACTTTCTTAAAAAAGGAGAGAATTTCTTTTCGAGTTTTATGAATCCCTACTCTTTTCAGTTGATCTTCTAAATTAAAGCGAAAATTTTTAAACTCAAGAGAGTGACTTTCAAAAGAAGTATTACATCCTAATTCTTCTGATGTTAAAATCTGTAGCTTTTTATTATCAAATACAAACTCGTCAAAACCCGAATTTCTCAACTCATTGATAAAATCTGAATACTCTTTAACGATTAAATTATTATCTAATGATTCATAAAAACTCATAACTCTTTGGACATCGTCCACGAAATCAATAAAATTAAGAAAATTTCCACTATCATCAATAGTATATATTCCTATTAATGTATCAATGATATAACATTTCATTTTTCTAAATCTGCGCGTAAATAAAATTTCTCAAATAATAATAATAATAATTTCTTACATTATAATAGTAATGCTTGAAGTAAATATTTCTGGTTTAAAGTTAAACTCTCCTTTGATTTTAGCTTCTGGCATTTTGGGAGTGTCTTATTCTACGATGTTAAGATTGATTAATGTCGGAATAGGTGCTATAACAACCAAATCTATTGGACCTAGACCTAGAAAGGGATTTAAAAATCCTTCAATTATTGAATTATATCCTGGGACTTTTCTAAATAGTGTAGGGCTTGGTAATCCGGGGATTGATAACTTTATCTCTGAAATTGAAGAAATAAAATCACATAAAATACCTCTGATTGTTAGTGTTTTTGGAGATAATAATGAAACATATTTAGATGTAGCACTAAAAGCTCAGAATGCAGGAGCAGATGCAATTGAAATAAATATTTCTTGTCCTCATGCTGAAATTTCTTCTATTGGTATTGATAAAGACCTTACCTTTAAAATTACAAAATTATTAAAGAAAAATTTATCAATCCCACTCTTTGTTAAATTAAATCCTAACGTTACAAATCTTAGTGAAATTGCTTTAGCTGCAGAAAAGGGGGGTGCTGATGGAGTTGTTGCAATAAATACCCTAACCGCAATTAAGATCGATATTAACACCAAGAGACCAATTTTATCTCATGGAAGTGGAGGACTATCGGGAAAAGCAATTCATCCTATTGCTGTGAAAAAAGTATATGACCTATATAAGGTTTTGAACATTCCTATAATTGGATGTGGAGGAATTGATTCATGGGAAGATGTGATTGAACTTTTCCTAGCAGGAGCCTCAGCAGTCCAAATAGGTACGGCTTTATACAACGGACTTGAAATTATTCACGAAATCAACAATGGGTTACGGAATTATTTAAATAAAAATAACTTAAACTCTCTTAATGATATAAAAGGGTTAGCTCATCAATTTAAAACTCAAGAGGTGCCTGAATTTGACTGAAAACACAATCAAGACGGTGAAAATTAAAGATATCACAAATGAATGTAAGGGAGTTAAGACTATTTATTTTAATATGAAAGAAGGAAATCAAGGAAGATATATTATTCCTAAAGCTGGGCAATTTGTGATGGTTTGGGTTCCTGGTGTGGATGAGGTTCCAATGTCATTATCTAGCTATGATGACAAAGGTAATTGGGCGATCACTGTAAAAGATGTTGGAGAATGTACAAATGCAATTCATAATTTAAAAATTGATGATTTTATTGGTATCAGAGGTCCATTAGGTAATAATTTCATACTTCCAAATGATTCTTCGAAAAAACTCATTTTAATTGGAGGTGGAATTGGAATGGCACCTCTTAAATGTCTTTCATTTGAAATAATGAAAAAAAACTTAAAATTCACTATTATTGAAGGTGCTAAAATTGGTGAAGAAATAATATTTATTAATGATTTCCAATCTTTAGATCATGAATATTCAGAGATTATTTATAGTACTGACGATGGAAGTTATGGATTAAAAGGATTCGCTTCTGAAACTTTTGAAAGTTTAGTTAAAAATTATTCTAAATCTGAAATTCCTAACCTGATGGCATATACTTGTGGACCTGAAAAAATGATTTTTAAAGTATTTCAAATATGCGAAAGATATAGTATTAAACTACAAGCTAGTCTAGAACGAATTATGAGATGTGGATGTGGTTTATGCGGATTATGCGCTGTTGATCCTTTAGGGTTATTAGTGTGTAAGGATGGACCCGTATTCGATTCAAAAAATTTAAGACAAATGGATGATTTTGGTAAATATAAAAGAGATTTTTCTGGTAAGAAAATCCCTTTAGATTAACATTTAGATATCCTTATTATTTTAAACAAATTTGATGCGAATGGAATCATCTGAATCTATTAATATTGAGAAAATTAAAAAAATCGCTCGTGCTATAATTGATTATCTCCTGAAGCATCCAAATACACCTCGCGAAAAGATTACTAATATTAAGGGAAAATATGCTAAAAAATTTAATTATAATGAAGTAATTAAGAATGCAACAATACTAACCTATTCAACAGAAGAAGAAAAACAAATTTTAACTCAATTATTAAAAAGACGAACTACACGAACACTTTCGGGGGTATCCGTAATAGCTATTATGACGAAACCGCTCCCATGTCCCGGAACATGTGTTTATTGCCCTGGTCAAGATTCCCAACCAGATCAAAAAGTAGCTCAATCGTATACTGGCCGAGAACCGGCTGCGATGAGATCTATTCACAATAATTATGATGCTTACAGACAAGTTAAAAGTAGAATTGAGGATTTAGAAGCGATAGGTCATACTGTTGATAAAATCGAATTAATCGTAATGGGGGGAACCTTCTTATCTTCTACTATAATTTATCAAGAAGAGTTCATTAAAGAGGCATATGAAGGAATTCTTGAAAAGAGAGTTAAAACATTAGAAGAAGTAAAAAGATTGTCGGAAAAATCAAAAAGAAGATTAATAGGTTTAACAATTGAAACCCGACCTGATTATTGCACAGAGCCATATGTTGATAGGATGCTAAATTATGGTGCTACTAGAGTAGAAATTGGAATTCAGACAGTATTTGATGAAATTTATAAAAAAAATAACCGAGGTCATACAACTCAAGATAGTATTGATGCTATTAGGATTGCTAAGGATGCAGGTTTAAAAATAAATACTCATATGATGCCTAATTTACCAGGATCTAACATTGCTAAAGATCTTGAATCATTTGATATTCTATTTTCTCATCCAGAATATCGTCCGGATATGTTAAAAATCTACCCCTGTTTGGTAATTAAAGGAACTAAATTGTATGATTGGTGGAAGGATGGTAAATATACACCTTACTCATTAGATGAGTTAATTAATTTAATCGCAGAAATAAAACAACATCTTCCTCCTTATGTTAGAATCCAGCGAATCATGAGGGATATACCCGCATTTTTAATTGAAGCTGGATGTAAAAAAAGTAATTTGAGGCAACTTGTTGATAAGAGATTAAAAGAGTTAGATATTAATTGTAATTGTATTAGATGCCGAGAATATGGGATAATAAAAAGAGATAAAAATATAGAAGAAGGTTTTTTTAATAATATTAAATTAAATCGTTTAGATTATAAGGCATCTCTAGGACAAGAAACCTTTCTTTCTTATGAAAACAATAAGGAAGGTTATTTGGTAGGTTATTTGAGATTGAGAAAACCTTCTGAATTTGCTCATAGACCTGAGTTGAGGGATGGAAAAACGATGATTATAAGAGAAGTTAGAGTAGTAGGTGAATTAGTTCCTAAAGATGCAATTCCACGTAATAACAACCAGCTTCAGCATCGAGGTTATGGGAAATTGTTAATGGAAAACGCTGAAAAAATTGCTGTTGAAGATTATAACTCTAAAAAGTTAGCAGTAATAAGTGGTATTGGAGCGAGGGATTGGTTTTATAAAATGGGTTATAAGCTTGATGGATACTATGTCTCAAAAAAATTATAATAATAAATTTAACTCTACATAAGAGTGTTAAGATCTCGCCCTGGATAGCTAAATCTTAATCCTTCTCCTAACCCAATATTTGGTCTTTTTAACAGGAGTCTCCCTTTTATTAAATTAAAAGCTTTTTGCTTTCAGAGTTATGTTCATTTAAACTATTACTTTTCTCTTTATAAAAGGTACTATTTAAAATTTTTTTAACAAAAATTAAAAAATATTGATTGAAATTGGTATTGTTGAATAGAATAATGATTTAAACGTATTATTGACTCAGATGTACTGTACTATAAATAAAACTGATTAATATTTTATATATAGATTTAAAAAGAGCTTTCATTTTTGTAATTTTACATATATTAAGTTGAAAATCCAGATTTTTGCTCTATATATGGCAGAATTGTACTTTCAAACAAATTAAATCAATCAATAAATTCTACTTAAATTTTAAATACTTGACATTTTTATAAATTAATATATAATGAAATTTATGCATATTATTATCTAAAAAGGGTTAGACAAATGACTACTAAAAAATATCTATCTAATAAAAAAACAGCTCAACAAACGATATCTCTATCCCCTGCTCTTAAGGAGTGGATAGAAAGATATGTTAAAGTGAATCAACGAAAAAATCCAGATGACAAGAGATTTAAAAGCGTATCGGCTTTTTATAACTATGTTATGGAACAAACCATGGAAAGTTTTAAAATTGGAAAAACTTTAGATGATTTTAAAAGATTTATTGACGAGGAAACTAAAGACTTTTTCGATCAGTTTACATTCAAGGGAATCATTCCATTTTACGAGTTCATTTTAAAATCGAATAGATACACAAACTTTACTCTTCATGAATTTCCTCGATTTTTGTTAGGATTTAGAAAGCTTTTTACAGGTGGTTTAAAACCATTTGACTATCGAAAGTTAAAGGAAAGGTTCGAGAGAGCTAAAAATTTCTATTTAAAGAATAATTTAACAAAAGAAATAAGAATAGATATTTTTACAGAGGAAAATTCTAAATACGCTAAAGGTGTTTTTGAATATATTGGAGCGTATAGAAATTTGTTTTTTGAGAATTGTAAATTTAACGCGGCTTTACTAGCTGTTTTGGGCGCTAAAATAACAGATATAACCTTTTCTGAAACAGATTTATATTGCAGATTCGATTTGATAGCAACAGATTTACTTTTTCAAAAAGAAATAGCTAGAAGGGAACGATTTAAGCTTATAGAACATAACTTATCATTTTTGACAAATTATTATAAAATTATTAACGATGAGGATTTTTACCTGTGGATGAAAATGGCGAAGGATAAAGGTGTATTTATTAGCTTTAAAGATAATAAAGTTAAAAACAAATGGTTTAACCTAATTATAAAAGAAGTGGAAAACCATTCAAAAGATTCTAACTTTCTTTTAAACATTCTAAAATATTTTGAGAGATTACATTGGATAGATATAGAAAGTGAAGAAGAATTAAGTTTCGTTATTAGACTCTCAAAACAAAAAAATAACGAAGATAGAGAGTTTTTATTAAATTTTCTTTCGCAACATTCAACAATTTCAAATATTGATGAAAAATTTTATTTAGAATAACTATACATCGTGATTAATTAAATTCCTTTTGATTCGTTCATCAAAATTTATCTTTTCTTTTTACATTTGCGCTTAATTTATTTTGTAATAGCATTAATTCGAGTTATTTTACATAATAATTAAAGATTTAAAAGAAATAAAATTAGATCTTAATTAATTTATCAAGTTATTATAGTAATTATCTGTGATTTATATTGGAAGTTAAATCGTTAAACGAGCTCGTTCGGGGCACCCCTCAACTTTCGCTAAAAGTACCATTATCGTATACATTAATATTGAAAGAGACCATTGGAAAACCAATGATTATTAAACAAGCTTTGGGTTTAAAGCATACTTTAGAGAATTTACCCATTATTATTAGACCTGATGAGCTCATTGTCGGTACTTTTGACGATATTATTCCAGTCGCAATTCCTAGAATGGAAGGCAGTGGCTTTAGAATTATGAAAGAACTCGAAAACCTTCCACATAGAATTGTAAATCCGATAAATGTTAAAAAGAAAGATATAAAAACTTTAAGTGAAGAAATAGCACCCTTTTACGATAATTTTAGTATTGATACTTACGCCAGAGAAATCGCACCTAAAAGTGTTTTTGAGACATCATTTAGTGGGTGTGCATTTGTTGCCACTGAAATAGGTGGGATTGCTCACGTTGTTGCCGATTATCCCAGACTAATTTCTTTGGGTTTAAAGAAGTACATTAATTTATCTCAAGAAAAATTAGCTAATTATAAGCAGGAAATAATTGGAGATACCAAAGATAATGAGAAAATGGCTTTTTATAAGGCCATGATAATTATTTGTAAAGCATTGATTAGTTATGCTCATAGATATTCAGAACATGCAAAATTACTTTTTGATAGTGTGGATAATAAAGAAAGAAAGCTAGAATTAAAAAAAATCGCTGAAACTTGTAACAACATTCCAGAAAATCCCCCAAAGAATCTTCAAGAAGCGATCCAATTTATTTGGTTTATCCACATGGCGCTCCATTTAGAAAATTTCGAACATGGAATTTCTTTTGGACGAATGGATCAGTATCTTTTGAAATTCTACGATGGAAACGAGGAATTTGCTATAAAATTGATTAAAAATTTATTTCTAAAAACCAATGAAGTGATTGCATTATACGACAGTGTTGCCACTCAATATTTTGGAGGTATGGCTACTACTCAAAATGTCCTAATTGGTGGTATTGATAAAAATGGTAAAGATTCCACTAATAATCTTACCTATCTTTTTCTTGATACATTAGATCAAGTAGCAGTTCCAAGCCCAAATTTGGTTGTGAGATTAAATAGAAACACTCCTACTGCAATTATTAAAAAAATAGCTGATATATTATCAAAAGGTAAAAATGTTATTGGTTTATATAATGATGAATTAGTAGTACAAAGTTTAATAAATTGTGGTATATCACTAAAGGAAGCACGTGATTATGGAGTAGTGGGCTGTGTTGGATTATCTACATCAGGGTCTTCTTACGATAATACCGGAGCAGTTTTTTTAAACTTACCAAAGGCTTTAGAACTTGCTTTAGGGACAGATAAATCAATTGTTAGAAAACATATTGATAATAATACTGATTCTAACAAATTTAAATCAATAAAAGATATTTTAGATGTCTTTGAAATTAAACTTAAAGCGTTAATGAAAATGGCAGCTACAGCTGCTAATGCTTACCAGGAAGCACATAAAAAATTAAAACCAACCCCATTGATGTCACTTTGTATTAGAGGAAGTTTTGAGAAAGGAATTAATGTGAATGAAGGCTCAGCTAAGTATAATTTTTCAGGTATTCATGTGACAGGCTTTACAGACGTAGTAGATTCAATAGCTGCTATAGATTGGGCTGTTTTTAAGGAAAAGAAAATAGAAATGGAAGATTTAATCAATGCCCTAAAGAATAATTTTAGGGGGAGTAAGGATGTCCAGAGCTATCTTATGTATAAGTGCCCGAAATATGGAAGCGATGATGATAACGCAGATGTTTACGCTAAAAAAGCTATTGAAATACTTGCTCAATCTGTAAAGGGGTTAAAGAGTGCACGAGGAGGTGATTATAGGGTGGGGATTCATGCAATGACGACACATGTTGGTTTTGGCATATTCACGGGAGCTCTTCCATCTGGCAGAAAAAAGGGAAAACCATTAAATAGGGATATTGCTCCTGGATTCACGGGAGAAAAAGGGATCACTGCTGCTATTAATAGTATCACCAAAATCAACCACGCCCTTCTTACAAATGGTGTGGCATGCACTCTTAATATTGATCCTAATATTGTATTATTAAACCATGGAAAGATTTTCGAATCAATACTAAGAACATATGTAAAATTAAATGGTTCTCATTTACAATTTAACTCAATTTCGCTAGAAACTCTTAACGAGGCTCAAAAGTATCCAGATATATTCAAAGATTTGATGGTTAGAGTATCAGGTTACAGTGCTAGGTATACAGAATTACCAAGAGCTGTTCAAGATGACATCAAAGCACGATATTGCTATTCTAAATTCTAAAGAATTGCACTACTAAAGTCTTACTATAACAAATAAGCATTTTATCATCTGCATAAGGGCAATAAAAATAAGTTTGATTTCCTATCTTAATGTATTTACATACAATATATTAAAATTATAAAATGAATTAAACAGTTTATAGCAGTAGTATATTATTCTTAAATGATTTATTATGTACAATTTCGATTATGAAGAATTAGGATTAAAATGTGGCTTAGAAATTCATCAGCAGCTTGATACAGAAACTAAACTGTTTTGTAGATGCCCAAGTAAACTTCAAGGAACTAGAGTGCCCGATTTTTACACAAAGAGGTATATGAGACCCGTTTTGGGAGAAATGGGCACATTTGATAAAGCCATGCTGACAGAATATAAAAAGGGTAAGACTATCATTTATGAAGGTTACAACGATGTAATTTGTACTTACGAGTTAGACGATACCCCACCGTTTTCCTGTAATGAGGAAGCTAGAAAAATTGCCTTAAAGTTAGCTTTACTTCTTAAAGCAAATATTATTGAAGAGATGCATGTAAGTAGGAAAAATTATCTTGATGGAAGCGTCCCTTCTGGGTTTCAGCGCACAATGATTTTGGGAACAGATGGATATATAACTTTGAAGAAGGGTAAAAAAATCAGAATCGGTATATTAAGCTTAGAAGAAGAAGCCGCTAGGAAAATAAAAACTGAAAATAAAACTAATTTTTACAGGTTAGATCGCCAAGGAATTCCATTAGTAGAAGTAACAACACAACCGGATATAAATACACCTGAAGAATGTAGAGAATGTGCTGAAAGGATTGGATTGTTATTATGGATGACTAATGTAAAAAAAGTTCTTGGATCGATCAGGCAAGATATTAATATAAGCATTAAATCTGGAACCAGGATTGAAATTAAAGGAGTTCAAAAATTGAGTTGGATACCCTTATTGGTTAATCATGAAATTTCACGTCAACTAAACCTAATAGAGATTAGCGAAGAATTAAAAAATCGAAAAGTAAGTGAAAATGACATCTCTCAGGAGCCCGTAGATTTAACTAGTTTAATGGGAAAAGCTGGATCAAAGTCCATCGCAACTGGTATAAAATCGGGAAAAAAACTCTATGGTTTAAATTTTAAAGGTTTCAAAGGTATTTTTGGAAAGGAGCTAATGGAAGATTATAGATTCGGTACCGAAGTAAGTAGTAAGGTAAAAGTTATTTCAGGCCTAAAGGGGATCATTCATTCTGATGAAAAATTAGAAAATTATAATTTTTCACAAGCCGAAATAAAAAAAATCCAAAATAAATTGAATTCAAAAGAAAAAGATTGCTTTGTTTTAGTTTTGGGAACTACTAAAGAACTTAAAAAAGCAG
>JAUWZT010000191.1 GCA_030615145.1 Promethearchaeota archaeon
GTTTAATCAATTTAGAGATTGAACCAATTGTAGTGGTAACAGGTCATTTAGGTGAGCAAATTGAAGATTTTGTAAATTCTTACCAGATAAAATATAAATGTAAAAAAAATAAAATATTAGTAAATCGCTCTGGAGTTCAATATAAATTAGGACCGTTATATTCCTTTCTAAGCATTACAGGAAATAACAAAATATATAAAGAGAATAGAGTTTTTATGATCTTTCCAGGAGATACTATTTTTGATTACAATCTTTTGCAAGAAGCTTTGAACCTTTTATTAAAAAATTATAGTCTACTTGATAACAGTTCAATCCTTTTTTACAGAAAGATAAAAATTAGCTCGTTAAAAGAAAGATTTAAAACGCACGATCCTAACTTGTTTAAAACAATATCCTATTTAAAAATAAATAGAAACGGATCAAAATCAATTGTCAGAGAGATCAAACAGAGAACTTTAAGCTCTTTTACGAATAAAAAATCGATCCATCAAGTTATACCCATTTTTATTTTCAGTTTTAGGATAGTTCAAGAAATTAAAAATTTAGCAAATTGTAATAGATTTAAAACAATTAGAGAAATTGTTAATTTAATAATCAAGAAGGAAGAAATATTTTTAGCCCTTTCTATCGATCCTGAATATAATTTTTATGATATTGACTCTCCTATTGATTTAATGATCTTAAATGAAAAAAAAAAAGATGGACAATAGTAGCTCCGATATTCTAGTATTCTTGTTTCAAAGGAAATGCGTCTTTTACTCCATTGAATCGAATCTTAAATCAAAGCTCCTATTGTAAGACTTTATAGCTTTTATTGAAAGATATTAATGTTTGGATGTCTCGTGTAGCATATATATCAAAAAAATTGTTAAATTCGACAAGAGATCAGGCAAGAGTGTCAACTTGCACCATAACTAATATCAATTCTAAACTGATTGCTATATCTCTATTATTACATTATTGCTCCAAAGTGCTAATTTATTAGGAATGGATATACTTAATGTAAACTAATTTTCCTGTGTTTTAGTATAACGCACTAAAGGAACGTGATAAAATAAATCGGCATGGAAATCAAGGCATAAGCATTAAGTCTGGGCGTACAAAGAAAAAAAAACCAGAACTTAAGAATCTATTATCAATTTTGCAACAACAAGCCAGTTGTTTCAATTGTAATGATGTATTCTAAACCAATGCATATATTATTACTATTGTCCAACTAGTAATATGACAAAATGACTATTTAAATGTTGTTATTAATTTCATTACAAATTTACTCTTCTAATAACAGAAAGTTTAATAAAAATCCGAAAGTTATCATTCAAAATAAGATTACTTTCACAAATTATTGACCGATTATGTCTGATAGCGGAATAATAGCCATAAAAATTGATCTCTTCGGGATAGGGAGCGTGCGTGCAAATATAATTCGACATTATGCCCCCTTCTCTGCCGATGCTATTCTAAATAAGATGCCCTTTGTTCTAAAAGGTCGATTTAGTTTTGGAGCAAAAATATATTGGACGCTTCCAGGTTTGGAATTATATAAAGGCCATAATTCGAAATCAATTAAAATCGTTGAAAAAGGAGATATTATATATAACCCTAAAACAGATGAATTGATAATCCTTATAGAAAGTACAGAGTTTTCAAATTCAGTAAATAAAATTGGAAAAGTTACGGAAAATATAGAATTTTTTCTACAGAAAAAAATTAGAAATGGCTTAGGGACTAAACTATCCAGAGTGAAATAGGTTTAAAAGAGAAATCAAGGAGAATTAAATGGCTATCTCGAATAAAACAACTGTTATTTTCGCTTTTTTCTACTTAGGGGTTATTATCTATTTGATCTTATTCTTAACAGTTCCAGTGATTCAACAAGCAATAATTCTGTCAAGGCACGATATTACTGGACTTACAGACGGTTCCAATTATATCATAGCACTTTTAATCTCTTTTTTCATTTGTCTTATAGGAAACGCTAGCATAGGTTTTCCTATACCATATCCTTTCGTTCTTTTTTCTTATTCTAATTCTATTTATCTTAAATATTCAATTGCAGGATTGACCTTGAGTGAAGTACTGATATATGGTCCTTTTTGGTTAGAAATACTAGGAATAGCTGTTGTTGGTGGGTTAGGGAGCGCACTAGGCGAACTTGTAGGCTTCTTGATAGGAATTGGCGCAAAAAAAATTGCTAATAGAACTCACTCAAAAACACTTGAAAACATACAAGGATTCGGTAAGCTGGTATTAGATCACCCAAAATCCATGCATTTATACATATTTATTGCCGCAGCTCTGCCAATTCCCGATGACCCTCTGTGGATCGCTTTAGGAATGTCAGATAAAAAAATAAATTTCTCTAGGTGCATTATATGGGCCTGGGCAGGAAAAAATATCACCACTCTATTCTATGTAATTTTCCCTTTATTAATTTTACTTGGATTTAATGCTACGGGAATTGAACATAATGATATTTCGAGCGTAATAACAGAATCTATAATGTTAGTAATTACTCTAGCAATTATGCAATTCATTCTGCAATTTAACTGGGAGAAATATCTTGATAAAGGAAGTGAGAAAAATTCAGAGCTCAAATAAATAAAATTGAACTTTACTTTTTCTTTTCTTCATTTCTTAAGCAATTTTTACAAACGAAAATTGTCTTCTCTTTATTTTTCGAATTTTCGTCTTGGTAAATTCTTTTGTAAATATAATCTCCGCATACCATACACAAAGTTGTGGTTCGCGTTTCGTTTAAGACGGGACCTAACTTGTCAAATGTCATAAATGGTTATCTACATCAATATAAGTTAATTTAATGTTGAATATAAAGTTTAGATTTTTGATTTTGAAATTGTAATTTCAATTTTACTAATTAAATCCTTTTTATTTCGATTATCTGAGTTATTTTTTCTATAATTGTTATTTCTTCTATAGTTACCTTGCTGTCTTCTTTCGAAATAAGGACGACTTCCCAGTGAAATATTCTCTATTTCTACACCAGGATACATGCGATTTCTTACAATTTCTGCTACTTCAACTGCGGTAGAAATTTCTTCGCCTTCTCCTTTTATTAATAGCGATTTAGTACCCCCTGAAAAAGCAAAAATGGCTTCTTTTATTGTTTTTTCTTTTTCTGCGCGATTTCTTATAATTATAAGTGGTGTATTGTTAGGCATGAAAGAATTTGATAAGTTTGATTTAAAAGCAGATTAAGTATTAATAATATATAGTAGTATTAATAATATAAAAGTTATTTAAATCCAATACTTTAAAATCTTAAAAAATTTTGAGAATTAGAAGTTCAAATATTAAATTCTGAACGAGAATTAAGACCATCTAATATCTTTTTATATTCAGAACTTCTTTCCTCAAAGTGTTCAATTATTTTCCTTTCATCTGTATCTAAATAATCAAAAAGAGAAGAAATAATTTCAATACGCTTAGTAAACTCGTCCATTAGTTTTTTATGCCATTCATTCGGCTTGGCTAGCATTGCTTTAATTTTTTTTTTAAATTTATCTTTCTTTTGTTCAAAATCTTTCATTTGATTATTTTTCTTTACCTTAATTAGACTATCTTCGCATTTTTTAAATTCTTTTTCTATTTTTTCTCTAAATTTAGGGATTCTATAGATTTTTTTGTCAATATCTGGATCCCACTCGTATAAATAATAGTCATCCTCTTCAGCTTCTTTTTCATCATCAGTTAATTTAATCTCTTTTTTCAAGACCATAATGAGACCAAAGTTTCTCTGGAGTTGAGCCAAATATCTTCGTCGTAAAATATCATCAATATACTTAACTTCCTTTAAAACATTTTTTATGTTTTTAAAAATTTTTTTAACTTCTTTTTCAGCGTTTTTTACCATTTTTTCTTTACTTAATTCAAATTTTAGTTCTATAGCATTGGAATAAGTAGCAAACATGCCGCGATCTGGGTTCTTTAGTCTTATTCCCGCAATTCCTAAGTAAAAAGTTCTAGACGCTATTTCAGTATGATCAAACACTAATGCTATAGCAAACGGATTTACACCTTGATAAAACAGTTGCGTTTCAATATCTCTCGGCGAAAATATAAAGCCAATACCTGGGTGTGTATGCCACCACCCTACAAAGAACTCTTCTTTATTATCTTGAATAGATCTTTCGTAGACTGCCGTGTTAAATTGTGCCGTATCTACGTAATGTTTGCTTTTATACTCAACATAGGCTCTATCACCAACCATCACGGGGATTGCATCTTTAATGATAACTTCTTTATTATCTTTTATCGAGCCTATTAAAATTCCATAAACTTCACGCCAAGATTTATGAGGTAAATCCTTATTTCCATATCTCATTGCGTAGCCAATAATTCGCCTATACGCGTTATATGAAATAAAAATAGGAGTTTCCGCCGGATCAATACCATATTTTTTAATATGATGTTCTTTTGTTGATAATTCAATAATATTATCTGATTTAGAAGTCAATGTTTCATTATCTTTTTTCTCGATTTCGTTTTGTTCAGCGATATTATCATCGCTGACAATATTGTTAGTCTCTCTTCTACTCATCAAATAATCAATTTAATAATTTTAACAAATTAATTATAAATTAATGGTTTTTATTCTTTTATAGTCTTTTTATAATAATTCGAAAAACATTCTTAAAAAGTTATGAAAGTTATTGGATTTTGCGGGCTTCCGGGTTCTGGTAAATCAGCTGCTTTAATTGCGGTTGAAGATTTAGGTATAATAATAACGATGGGCGATGTGATTAGGAAAGAGGCTATAAATAAAAATATCGAGCCTAATTACGAAAATTTGGGTAAAATAGCTAAAGAATTAAGAGAACGAGGGGGTGATGCGATTGTGGCGGAAAAGTCGGTTGAGATGATTAAAAACCAAACAAATAAAGTAGTTTTTGTGGATGGGATAAGATCTCTATCTGAAATAGAAGTATTTCGTAAATATTGGAAATTTCCGGTTATTGCTATTGAAACTAGTAATGAATTGCGACATGAAAGGATAAAAAAGCGTGCTCGTAGCGACGATTCAAAAACTCTTATAGAAATTATGAAACGGGATAAACGAGAGTTAGGATTTGGCCTTAAAGAAGTAATTAATAAAGCCAACTACAAAATTATGAACGATTCTTCTGAAGAAGAATTAAAAAAAATAACAAGAGAGATAGTTTTAGAAATAATTCAGAATTATTAGAAGCATTTAATCGAATTTTAAATAATCTGCTATAGTTTTAGCTAAAGATACTTTAGCTACTTCGTTATCAATTGAATCAGTACCTATGATATAATCTGCTCCAGCTTTTAAGATGCGATATTTCGCATGCTGCAACATTAAAGCGTGTGTTGCCACAGCAAATACTTTTTTAGCTCCACTATCTTTAGATAATCTGATTGCTGTTGCCATCGTTCCTCCTGTTGCAATTATATCATCTGCAATGACTACATCTTTATTTTTCAATCTTAAATTGCCCGTCATAGTTATTTCTCCGGTTTTAATATTGCGAGTTTTCTCAAAATAATCAACAAGTACGTGTTCTCCAAAATGTTTTGCAAAAGCTTTAGATCTTTCAACTGCGCCTTTGTCAGGTGAAACAACAACAATGTCTTTTTCACTTAAAGACTTAATGTAATCTGCTAATATCTTCATTGAATCAATATTAATTGTTTTACACGATAAATTTTCTAAAATTTCAGGAGTATGAACATCAACAGTATAAAATTCATCTATACCTAAAGAATTAATCATACGTAAAATTACATGAGCAAAAGGACATTCACCGGGTCTAAATACTTTATCTTGTCTAGCATAAGCAAGATAAGGTACTACGATGGTTATTTTGCTTGCCCCCATTCGTTTGACGGAATCTACCATCATTATTAGTTCAATTAGTCTTGAATTTTGGTTACCGCAAAAATTTGGTCCTGTTGATTGAACGATGATGACTGCTTTTCCTTCTATTATAGTTTCATCTTCAATGTTAATTCTCAGATAATTCTCTCCGTCAGGAAACGTTTTAAATTCCGTATTTATCGATTCAATACTTAATTCTTTAGCAATCTTTACTCCCAGCATTTGAGAAGCTGGACCTACAATAAGAATTTTTTCCATAAAATACCACTTTATCTATTTGGAATTTAACATTTTAAATAATGAATTCTTTCTTATATTTTTTTTAAAAATTCAAGAGTAATTTTGAAAATTTCTTCTCTATGCCCCTTGAATGAATGACCTCCTGTTTCGAATTGTACTACATTTTCCTTCTTTAGTCCAAGATGGTTTTTTATTTGGTCTAAATACTCAAAAGGAATGCGATTATCATCTTTACAATGGGCAATCAAGATTCTCTCATTATTTTTCGGATCTTTACTTAAATAATATTTAGGGCTTATAAGTTTTATAATCTCATCAGGGAATCTTATCTTTGTTGTTATATAATCATAACGAGTGCTTAGTGCTATTAACTTTTTTACCCTCATATCAAGAAACCCGTGAGTTAAAATAATTGCTCCTCCCAAACTTCTGCCAAACAATGCTATCTTATCGTTTAATAATCTTTCTGATTGCTTATTTGCAACCCAACTAATTACTTCTTTAATATCTGAAAATATTTTAGCAACCATTTTATCCCATCTTGAACCTGTTTGCTTTTTAGTCTCTCCATGTGCGCGGTAATCATACGATAAGACGTAAAATCCAGCACTCGCAAACTTTTC
>JAUWZT010000221.1 GCA_030615145.1 Promethearchaeota archaeon
GAAATACTGAACAAACTTCTGGTTTATGTGATATTTCATCTAAGATTTCTTGCGTGTATTTACCATCAATATTAATTCTTATTAAAAATGTTAACTTATAGCCTAATTTCTCGTTATTAAGTTTAAGTGTATATCCTTCAATTATCTTGTTTTCCTCTAATTTCGAAATTCTATTATGAATGGTTCCAATCGAAATATTAAGTTTATCTTGAATTACGCGATAAGATGTCTTAGCGTTTTCTTGTAAAATTTTAATAATTTCTTCGTCAATTTCGTCCAAAGTTTCTTTTTTCATTTTTAATAAACCAGAAAAGTAACATTTTCATTAAAATTTGTTCAACATTGCTAAAAATATTTGAAATTTATTTATAATTTTTGAAATCCAAGTTTTTTATTTTTAAATGATCTCCAAATCATAAAATTCTTATAAATTGAGTCATTAAAAAATTCAAGAATTAAAAATTTATAAAAAGAAAAAAAGGTAAAAAAATGTCTGTACCGATTATAATTCTCAAAGAAGGAACGGAAGAAACGAAAGAAAAAGAAGCTCGCATGCAAAACATAAATGCAATCATGGCAATTACTCAAACCGTAAAATCTACTCTTGGACCAAAAGGTATGAATAAAATGCTAGTAGATTCTGTAGGAGATGTTACAATTACTAATGATGGTGCTGAAATACTTAAACTACTTGATATAGATAATGTTGCCGCAAATATGATGGTCAACATTGCTAAATCTATCGATGACGATATCGGAGATGGCACGACTACTGCTGTTATATTTTCAGCTGCTTTATTGGAGAATGCTCTTGAACTTATCGAACAGAGTATTCATCCAAAACCCATTACTCACGGTTATAAATTAGCGGCAGATAGAGCTTTAAAACTAGTAAATGAAATGGCTACCAAAATCTCTCCCGACGATGATAAAATTCTTATTAATGCAGCTAGAACTGCTATGAATGCTAAAGATATAGTAGGTGTAAAAGACTATTTTGCTGAATTAACACTAAAAGCCATCAGACACATAAGTGGAGATGATGGTAATACGTTTTCGAAAGTAGGAAATGTAAGAATTGTCAAAACACCTGGAAAATCCTTAAAGGATTCCAAGTTAATTAATGGGGTCTACATTGAAAAGGAAAAAGTCAATTCAGCAATGCCAGAAGTAATTAAAAATGCGAAAATTGCAGTTATAAGAAGAAAATTAGATGTCGTTAAAACAGAATTCGACGCTCAAATTCGAATAACAAACCCTGCTGACATTCAAAAGTTTCTTGACCAAGAAGAAAAAATTCTAATTGATTACTTGAAAATTTTCAAAGAACTAGGCGTGAATATGATTGTTAACAATAAAGATATCTCTGATAAATTTGGAGCCTATTTAGTAAAGGAAGGAATAGCAGCCATTAAAAATCTTGGTGATTCTGACATTAAAGCTGTCACTAAAGCAATTGGAGCTAAAAGAGTCGACGATATCCATTCCTTAACCGAAGAAGACTTAGGCTTTGCAGAAAAAGTCAAATTTGAAAAACTTGGCAAAGACGAGTATACACTATTTACAGGGTGTAAAAATCCTAAATCTGTCTCAATAGTCCTAAAAGGTGGTTTAGAGAAAATTTTAAGTTCTGCCGAAATTACATTACACGATGTGCTTTCAATAGTAGCAAAAGTTATGGACACGGAAGCCGTTGTCGCAGGTGGTGGTGCGATTTACATTGAATTAGCAAAAAAATTAAGAGAATTTGCTAACGAAATTAGCGGGAAAGAACAACTAGCTGTAAATGCGTTTGCCATAGCATTAGAAGAAATTCCTAAAACATTGATCAAAAATGCAGGGTTAGATGAAATCGAAAATATGACAGAACTCCGTGCAGCCCACAAGACTGAAAGTGATAAGTGGATAGGTATTGATACTATAACTAACAAGATAGGAGATAATTTCGAGAAAGGTATAATTGAACCAGCAGCATTAATTAAACATGTTATAAAAGCTGGAAGCGAATTAGCAAATCTTATCTTAAGAGTAGATAGAATTATCAGTGCTAAAGGTAGTAGACCTCCTGGATTAGGTTAGTTTGATTGAATATTCTATTTCTTTTATTTTTTTTAATAAACCTTAAAATTTTTGAACATTTATTAAAAAATTTTTAATTTTTCTTGGATTTAGAAAGGCTTTTAAAAATTTTTTCACTTTTTAACCTATCGATTTATGTTATTTTCAATAATATAAAATTTGAAATTGATAATTTTATTTTTTGGTTTGAAATGAATTTTAATGAAGAATTTGCAGCATCTATCGGGACTGATTTAATATCTCAGCAAGATATTGAAAAATTATTTGCTTTAAAGAATGATCACGTTTTAAAAATTATAAAGCAATTCGTAGATTTGTGCAAACCTAGCAAAATAACTGTTATATCTGACTCTGAAGAGGATATTGAATATATAGTCCAGAAAACACTTTCTAATCGAGAAGAAAGTAATCTCAATTTAAAAGGACACACAATTCACCATGATAGCTTCTATGATCAAGCGAGAGATAAAGCAAACACTAAGGTTTTAATTCCAAAAGGGCAATACCGAAGTCCTTGGATTAATACAATGGATAGAGATGAAGGACTTAAAGAAATATTAGAAATTATGGATGGGTGTATGAAAGAGAAAGAATGTTTAGTAAGATTTTTTTGCCTAGGACCTATTAATTCTAAATTTACTATTGGAGCTTTACAACTCACTGATTCATTCTATGTCGCTCATTCTGAAGATCTTTTGTATAGAAAAGGATACGAGGAATTCAAAGAATTTAATGGATCTGATAATTTCTTTTATTTTATACACTCTGCTGGAGAACTTGTTGGTAATCCTCCTGTTACTAAAAATATCGAAAAAAGGCGAATATACATAGATCTGCAAGAATCACGGGTTCTAACTGTCAATAATCAATATGCGGGTAACTCCCTTGGATTAAAGAAGTTAGCTTTAAGATTAGCAATTAATAAGGCAAATAACGAAGATTGGTTGACAGAACACTACTTTATTTTAGGAGTTCGCCCGAAAGGTAAAAACCGGGTGACATATTTTACCGGGGCTTTTCCAAGTGCATGTGGAAAAACATCTACCGCAATGCTTCCTGGACAACTAATAGTTGGTGATGATATCGCATATTTACGAGCTTGGGACGATGGATTTGCACATGCTGTTAATATTGAGAAGGGAATCTTTGGAATTATAAAAGATGTAAATGCAAAAAACGATCCTGTAATTTATAAGGCTCTCACATCCCCAAGAGAATTAATTTATTCTAATGTTCTCGTAAAAGAGGGAACGCCCTACTGGCTTGGTATGGGTGTTGAGACTCCTAAAGACGGGTTCAACCATTATGGACAATGGATCGTTGGAATTTCCGATGAAAAAGGAAATATAGTCCCTATTGCTCATCCAAATGCTCGATATACAATTAAACTTACCGATCTATCAAATTGTGATCCAAAATTAGATGATCCTAATGGCGTACCAATACACGGAATATTTTATGGGGGGCGAGATTCTGACACAATGCCTCCTATTGTAGAAAGCTTAAATTGGGAGCACGGGATTTTTTTAGGCGCTACAATAGAATCTGAAACGACTTCAGCAACTCTTGGGGCAGTAGGCGTTAGAAAAGCAAGCCCAATGGCAAACCTCGATTTCTTAGTAGTTCCTCTCGGTAAATACTTAAACAACCACAATACTTTTGGAAAAAAATTGAAACATTGCCCCCAAGTATTCTCTACTAACTACTTTCTTAAAGGTAAAGATGGGAAATATTTAAATGGTATATTAGACAAAAAAGTTTGGGTTATATGGGCGGAAGGGCGTACTAGAGGAGATTTTGACGCTATTGAAACACCAATTGGCTATTTACCTAAATATAAAGACCTTAAGACGTTATTTAGAATAGAGCTAAATAAAGATTATTCCAAAGAAGAATATATTGAGCAATTTACAATAAAAATTAATTTATTACTTGAAAAACTTAACCGCATGGAGAAAATGTATAAAACAGAAAAAGAAATTCCCAAATTTTTATGGGACATACTTTTTATGCAACGCTCAGGGTTGATTGGCTTACTAAAGAAAACTGGTAAAGAAAAAATTATTCCCTTTGAATTAGTCTGACTATTATTAGAGGATATAAAAAATTCTAAAAGAAGCAGTCGAAAAACGCTATATCAAGAGTTTTAATCCCTGTTTTACTTTGTAAGTCCTCTCTAATCTATCCAGTTCAATAAATCTTTTTATCTCAAGATTATTCAATAAATCTCTCATTTCAACAGGATTTTTATTTAGTTTTTCTGCTAAACCCTCAATATCGGTTTCATATGTGCGAAGCACCGTAAGGAGAGAAGAATAATGATCAAAAATTTGATTCACTAGAAATTTGAGAGCTTCGCTCAAGTTTTCTCCAGTTCGTGTACTTGTTGGAAAAATCATTGCGTCATCTCTTAAATAATTTTGCGATCTTACTGTTTCGTTATGTCTGGCTCCAGCAATATCTTGTTTATTTGCCAAATAAACTATTGGAGTATCAAACCCTATCACTTTTCGAAGAGAATTTAGTATAATTATTGCGTCCTCATCTTTTTCTGGGTGAGCCGCATCAAATAAAAAAACAAGACCATCAGCACCTCGAACTACTACATCTCTCATAACATTAAATCTTAATAAACCAGGAGTGCCAAATAAAAAGATATCAAATCCGTTTAATTTTACACTTCCTAAATCCATTCCAACGGTATAATATTTATTATCTCTGGCTTTTGCTTCTACATTCAAAGCTTTTTCGTCAAAATACTTAATAAAACTTGACTTTCCGCTCTGAGTCGGACCCGAAACTGTAATTTTCATGATGATTTGCTTGCTTTTTTAATCCAATTGTTCCAAGTAAAGCTTTCGTGGGATTCTTATTACAATAGATGTTTATTATTTGATTATTAACTTAAATGAGCTTTTATTAGGGATTAATATATAGATAATATGATTCTTATTTTC
>JAUWZT010000068.1 GCA_030615145.1 Promethearchaeota archaeon
GTGTCAGAGAATCATAGGGAAAGATTTTCAAAAAGTTTTCCGTATGTTAAATATGATTGAACCTTTAGTTTAATTTATAAGTATAGAAGACATACTATTTTACATTGGCAAAAAATTGAGTTTCGCGGGTTTTAAACTCGTAAAATCCAAAAAGAAGTCAAAAAAAAGCTAGGGAAAGATGAGAATGAAATTCTTTAAAAAGGATGAAGTTGGTCACGTTACTGTGGAGGAAGGGGTGGTGGACGACTTAGAGGTTGGAAGAGACTTCGACAAGGAAAGGAGGGAAAGGCAGGTGTGGAGTCCTTGTCATATGGGTGAGTTTTTCGACCTTCCGTAGTAATTATAGTTTTCGTTTTTTTTTCTTGTAGCACTTTTTCTTTTAAATACGCCTGATTTATTGTTAGTTTACTATGGTATTTTTCGATTATTTCGAGGAACTTTTAGGAGGAGTCGAGTGTTTTATAGCCGTTGGGTCGTTAATTGGCTTGTTAGGGGTATTTATTGGAGCTCTTTTGTTCCTCGGAGGGGGCAAGCGGGTGCGATATCACATGTTGGGCATTATAATAGTTTCTTTTATGTTATTAAGTGTTTGCGGATTTGACACCGGTATAAAATACTTTAGGCTTTTTAGGTAAAGGAAAAGGAAAAAAATAAAATTTTTATTCTAATTATTCGGTTGTTTTGAATTGCGCTTTTTTAAAAATTAGCAAATATTTTATATCCTATTGTCGGTCTACTTCCCCCCATGAGGAAGCCCCAAATCTCAAAAGAAGTACCTGTAAGAAAGGCTCCAATCCACAAAAGTAAAATGCTTATCGTGAATCCACCTATGCTTATCTTTTTCAAGAATATCTTTAGAATGCTTATGATAAAGCCTGTAATTCCTAACACCAAACATAGAGTGCCGATGGTGTTGAATATAAACTTAAAAAGTGTACCTGTTTGATATTGAAGGTTCGAACCAAAGAAAGGAATGTAAACCGCTATAAACCCTAAAATCCCGAGAATCGCTAAAAACATTTTGTTCGAGCGTTTTTCTTTCAGCGTGTAAATTATAATTCTGTCTTTTTTGCTCAAATTATTAAGTCGCCTCGAAGTTGTGTATTTTTATTTGTTTTTGTTTATTTATTATTAGATTTGAGCGATTTTATTTAAAGAAAAATTGCGAAATGTGGTTCAAATAACTTTTCTTATATTTTTTTTATTTCAAATGCGATTAAACCTTAAGTTTAATTTATAAAGATAGAAGGTATAATATTTAACAACAACAAAAATTGATCCTCCCAGATTAAAGACAAAAAATGAAAAGTGATAAAAAGTTTAAGAAAAATCGCTTTACTCTAAGACGGAAAAAGAAACTCAGAAAGCTCGTGGAAGAAAGCAAGAGATATGGAGGTGGACATCCAAAATACTATCTTGATATTCCATAAATGTTTAATCTTTTTATTGTTAGATTGAAATTCTTAACTATATTGATTTAAAGCAAAATCTAAAGTGAAAGAATTCAGATCATTTTGAATCTTTTCGAAAGTTATTTCACTTGCTTATTTTTTAATACTGTTAAGTAATCGTGTATTCCATACCACTGAGGTATTTCCACGGTTTTTACAACAATAAATCTTTTCTCTAATTTCTGAAAAAAATCATCGGTAGCATTACCTGCTCCAGCCCATTCACCAATATAAATTAGATATTTACCTTCAAAATAATTCAAACATTCTGATCCTAAAGAACTTAAATGGGGAATCCAACACAAAAATAAATTTCTTTCAGGATAATTTTTTAAAATCTTTGGACCTCCTTTATTTATTGGAAAATATTGTATTTTAGAGCCATCGTTATTGTTCTTATCTTGAGGTGGCGATTTATTATCAAAGCAAACAATATCTACTCCCAGCTTAGCTAAGAGCATTGCCCAATATCCTGTTCCCACTCCAATCTCTATCAGAGGAGAGTAATTACTAATTTCAAGAAGTACTTTTTTATTAGGGACCGCCCAAGAATATTTTAACACTAAGTCGTCTCTTAGTAACTTCTTGTTATATAGTTCAGTAAATTTTTCAATAGGAAAGGCTTCTTTCTCGCCCTCTATCTGTTTAAATATTCTCAAATATTCGTTTATTTCGTTTAAGTCGGTAATAATTTTTTCCCTCTGGGTTTAAGATTATTATAATCTTTTTTTCTTTAAATAAACTCGGTCTGTTCTGGTTTTAACAACGATTTAGTTCAAAAAAGAGGTTAAAAAATTGTTAAAATTCAAGTGGAAAGTTAGGCTCGCAACGGTTAGCGCGGTGTTGACATCGATTTTGTTAGCGCTCGTACTTACCGTTAACGGCGTAATGTTTATACCGTTTTTCTAAGCTAGCAGTTCCTAATTAAACTTTTTTTCTTTTTATAAAACATATTTGCTGTTTAATAAGCTTAAATTGTTAATATAACAAATTTATATATGCTTAAGATATAATTTTTGATAATATGAATATTAATAATAATCTGGAAGTACCAATTCATAAAGTGCAAAGATTTGAAGACTTTTTTAGGTTGTTTCCAGAAAGACCAAGTTTTTACAAATATCAGAACAGAATTATTGAGACAATCACAACGAAGAGAAATGATCTAATAATCGATTACGAAGATTTACTAGCTTTTGATTGCCAGATCGCATATATGTTAAGAAACGATCCAGAATCTTTGTTAGAAGATGCAGTGAAGGCCTTTAAAAATATTTTGAAATTCTTAGGTGGGAAATTAATCGATCGAGATTATTTCGTAAGAATCTCTACAAGAGATAGAGAATCTCTTTTAAAAGTATCTCTTAAAGATATAAGTAGCAGTTACTTGTCTAAATTAATAGTTAGCGAAGGGAAGGTTATAGATAAAAAAGCACCTGAGATTCGATTAGAAATCGGATATTTTCAATGCTTATTTTGCCTTACTGAATTCGAAATCTTTCAACATTCACTAAGAGTTGAGCGACCGAAATTTTGCATTAATCCACGGTGTAAAAATAAGACGGCGTCTAGTTTCCGTCCATTAAGCAAAAAATCTTATTATTACGATTACCAGTTTTTAACGATTCAGGAAGGAAAAAAGAAAATCAAGACCGTTCTCACACACGATTTAGTCGATAAAGTAAATGTTGGAGATGTAATTGAAGTAACTGGAATTTTTACTACTGATTTCGAGTATTCGAAGACAGCTAAAAGAAACAACGCTTTTAAAGGAATAATTGTAGTAAACAACATAAATATATTAAATAATCCTTCTTAAAACAGAGAATTCAAGACTTTTTTCGCTTTTTTGAGTAATTTTAGTCCCATGACAATTCAATTCTTTTCTTTTTCTTTTGGTTATGTATGACTTCTAGTTAATTTACTATGTTTTTTCCTTTAAATAAAACAGATGGCATTTTGTTCAAACAACAAAAAAATGCTAGAATAATAAGTTAAAAAAAAAATAAATGAGAGATGTTTTATGGAGCAACAACACATATGTAAAGAATGCGTTTTAATAGACGGTTCTTTCGGGATCGAACTAAATTCCGAAGGCGTTTGCAACTATTGCGAAGACCCGACTTATAAGACCGCTAATTGGTGGAAGACTCAAATAACCGACGAATCGAAGGAAGCAGGTTTGAAGGATTGGAATTCCGTAATTGAGTACTTGCGCTCGCGTCAAGGAGAGAGAAAGTACGACTGTATAGTGGGTTTTTCGGGAGGTAAAGACTCAACGGCTCTTTTGTATAAAATGGTACACGATTACGGTTTTAACCTGCTCGCGGTAACTATCGACACCGGATTCGTCCCAGAAGTCGCTTTCGAAAACATGAGAGACACGCTCGAAAAAATAGAAGTTGATCAAGTAATAATCGATGGAGCTAAAGAAACTTTTAGGAAGTTATATCAATGGGTTTTTACGAATCAAGGCTCGGGCGAACTCACCTTGACGAGAAATCTATGCGATAATTGCGGCGATTTAGTTCATAATTTGGTGGTCAGAGAAGCGATGGAACGCGATATAGACGTAATTCTCTTCGGTTATTCCCCCGACGAGATTAGAAGGTATTTCTACGAGATTCCTCGAGACGAGATAATAAACGATTGGATTCCCAGCTTTATTAGCGGAGAACCCTTTACCGAAGAAGATCGGGAGCGGTACTTCACACCGGAATATTTCGAGAACCGCGAAGTTCCTCGGATACTATTACCGTATCACGTGATAGATTACAGCGAAGAAGAAATAATTAAGTTGATCGAATCTAAGAACTTAGTAAAAAAAGGAAATTCGAGCACTTTAAAAACCAGTTGCCACGTCATCGCCGCCGCCCTTTTTTACGACTTGAACAGGTTTGGCGCGCTTCCGTACGCTCTACAGTTTGCTGAATTGATCCGACAAGAACCGAGCATCAGGAAAAAGTGGTTGATCACCTTGAAGCGCCTAACCCCTATGATTCGAGAAGGTAAGTTCAACGAGAAGGGAGTAAACATAACCTTAGAGGAAATCGGGATGAGTAGAGAAGAGCTTCTTTCAAAAGCACAAGGGGAAGTCGATAAAGACCCTAATCGAGAGAAAATCTTAAGAAATTTAGGCTTGTTTTAAGCCCTTTCAAATTTTAATCTTATTTTTTTATTGTTTTCTAATATATTATCATTAAATTTTATTTAGTTATAATTTGTCGATATATTTTTGAATTTTGTCTTTAAATTCGGGAAATAACAACAAAGTGGTTACGGGAAAATCCTCTTCTAACAATTCATCGGTGTAACCGTCCTTGAAATATACCTGTAATTCCTCTTTACCTTGAACTTTATAAGACTTTAAATATTCGAGTAATTTAAATTTCTTTTGTATCGATTCAATATTAACTTCTTCTGAAGTAGGGGTTTTCTTGATTTTTTCTATAATTTTATTAAACGCTTCTTCTACGTTTTCTCCGGTTGCATTGGAAACTTTCAAATAATCAAAAAAATTAAACTTGTCCTTAAGTAATAAAGCGTACTCATCATCAACTATAATGATATCAACATAATCAGTTTTCAGTCCTAAGAAAACGATCGGTGTATCAGGATTAGATTTCCGAATAATGTTAACCCACGATTCCCTCTTTCCTAACGTCATAGGCCGTGTTAAGTCAAAGCAAAACATTGCGCAATCTATATTGTTAGCAAAAAATTCTACCAAAAATCGAGCTCGTTCTTGACCCATTACATCCCAAATAAATAGCGCAACCTCTTCTTTGTCATCAGATATATCTTTTAAGAAGAAGTCCGCACACATACAAGGCACATCTGGATAGAATTTATTTAAAAAATACCTAAAGATTAACGTGGTTTTTCCAACGCCACCCTCGCCACACACGATTAAATTCTTTACGGATTTACCTTCATCGAGAAAACTTTTAGCTTTTAATAACATGTCCTTTTCTAAAGCTTCTATAGCGTTTTTATCGCCTTCAAAATTACCTTCGTTCTTTAATCTTTGCTCCTTTGTTTTAATTTTTTTAGATACTTTATCTTTATCAATCCCCTCAATATTTAAGTTAAGGGGCTCGGTATATCCTTTTATTGCTAATCTACAATAACCTTCAATAAATCCTAAATCAGCGCCATAAAGAAATTCTGATTTCCCACGGTGAAAATAGTATATTGAACCTTCGTCCTTGAAATCTGAAACATCAAAAAGAGCGACTTCCTCGTAAAAATATTTTCGACAAATACTTTCCCAAAATCTTACGATATAATCTACGAACTCAGGATATTCTGAATATACTTTTGCACCGCTGCTTATACGTCCAACTCCATCCCATTCGTTGAATGATAAATTAAAGCTGTCTGAAGCGTAATGATCTTCTTCTTCGTTATAATATTTTTTAGGGAGCGATTCTAAAAGAGCGTTATATTCCTTAAAAATATAATCGTTTAATACTCCAAATTGGCTTCTATACTTAGGATTCTTTAAAATGTGGAAACTAATGTATCTACCCATTAAATCTCACCACTTGTTGTTAAAGATATCCATATGTAAATTATGTCTCCTACCTTTTTTAATTATCGATTACTTTTTGAAAACCCATTTTTTTCTTTTTATAAAACTCGATTATATAGATTGTATGGGAGTTAAACTTCAAGACTTAGTAGTTAGAGACCCGCTCGAATTTTCGAAGCTCACAGGCAAGATCGTAGCAGTTGACGCCCCGAACGTGATTATGAGTCTATTTAACTAGAAATTGGATTAATGATATTAGCAAGGTGACGATGAAGAAATTGATAGTATTATCCACTAATTTGGGTATGCTTATTGGGGATTTACAATTTTTGGGTGTAATTTCACTTTTTTAGTGGTAGTTTCGTTTATTTGGTGGTAATTACTTGGATCATCTTTATAAGTAAAAAGTTCATAAAAGTTACTTAGAATTAAACTAATGTAGCGAAAACAATATGAAATCAAAACTAAAAAAAAGGGCATCAATAATAATAGTTTTAGGAATATTCTTCGCAACATCGTCGATATACTACAGTAATCCCTGCTTAAATGCGATATCTAAAGAAAAAAGCACGGTCTATCGCGACTATTTTACTTTAAATAGGGAGAATTTGAAAATATCCGCCGTTTCAGGGAAGATTCATATTGACAATAATTGGACTGCTGCCAAGGCTGCGGGAATTTGTACTGGTGAAGGCACTTATTCTGAACCTTACGTTATAGAAGATTTAGAAATAGATGGCGAAGGATCAGGGAGTTGTATATTAATAGAAAATTCAAAGGTTTATTTCCGTATTGAAAATTGTACTGTTTTTAACTCAGATAAAGGAATTGAATTAAATAATGTAAACAACGGATCAGTTTTTATAAATAATTGCTCATACAATATTGGATGGGGATTATACTTATTTGGAAATTCTAATAACATTTCGAATAATTACATTAGTAACAATTATCAAGCGGGAATATATTTCAAAAATGGCAATTATAACAATATCTCAAATAATGTCTTAGAAAATAATCAGAATAACGGAATTCAATGCGGTGGGGTATCATATAGTATTATTTCAAATAATACTGTTAAAAATTGTAATTTTGGCATAAACTCACATGGAAATTCTAATCTCATTTTTAATAATAATGTAGAAGATAGTGATCAATGTGCTTTAGATTCACAGGGTAATTTTAGTGTAATTTACAAGAACACTGTTAAAAGTAGCCAACGAGGGATAGAGATTGCAGGAAGTAATAATAATATATCATCCAATGTAGTATTTAATAATTATAGGTGGGGAATACGCATTGGATGGGAGTTTGATTCCAGATTAACTGTTAACAACACAATCACTAAGAATAATATTTCTAATTGTAAGTCTGGCATTTACTTAGCTAAAAGTAATAATAATTTTACAGAAAATCTAATGTATGGATGTGGATTATATATTGAAATCAGTGGAAGCTCAATCGAAGAAATATCTTCATACTATATAGATTCTACTAATCTTGTGAATGATAAGCCCATATATTATTATGTAAATAAATCAGAATTAAATCAAGAAGATTTTAATAATGCAGGACAGGTAATTCTAGTTAATTGCAACGATTCAAATATTTCAAATCTACATCTCATAAATGCTTCAGTGGGATTGGCAATGTATTATTGCCAAAATAATACAATTTCAAATAACGCCATTGACCGAAATTCATATTATGGGATTCGCTTAGATTATTGTGATAATAACTTTATTTTAAGAAACAATGGTTCTAATAACAATTATGGAATTTATGTGAGAGGAAATTCAAACAATATATCTAAGAATATTCTAGCTAATAATGAATATTATGGTATTCACATCTATGGAAATCTTACTACTGTTTACGATAATTATATAACTGGTAATCATTTTGGAATTTCATTAGGAGGGTTTTATAATAATCTTTCGCGTAATTCCATGGATTTATGTGGGTTGCGCCTATTTCATTTTCGAGTAGAAATTTCATCTCATAATATTGAAAAATCTAATCTTGTTAATGGAAAACCCTTATATTATTATGTTAATGAAAATAATTTGGGATCAGCTGATTTTTTAAATGGTGGTCAAGTAATATTGATAAATTGTAATAATTCAATAATATCAGATTTAGATCTATCTCGTGGGTTTTGTGGAATTTCGTTATATTACTGCAATGATATTGAGATGCTAAGAAACGATGTTTCATATAATGGATATTATGGTATTTCATTAACAGAAAGTCATTTTAATAAAATCTCTGAAAATAATGCTTCTAATAATGAAAATGGAATCTATTTATATCAAAGCAATAATAATACAATCTCACGAAATATAGTGAGAAATAATTATAGAGAAATAGGTAGTTTTTATAGGGAAGGAAGTGGTATTTTCTTATCGGAAAGCTCTGGTAATACAATTGAAAAGAATTATGTCACTAATAATCAATACGGAATTAATTTAATGGCCACTCGATATAATATTATCCATGCAAATACTGCGCATAACAATCATTATATAGGTATTCTGTTAACATACAGTGAAAATTGTAAAATATTGGAAAATGAAGTAACTTATAATGCAAATAAAACTTGGCAATTTTTTATTTCTTGGGGCGGTATTTATTTATATAGCTCATCTATTAATGTTATTGAGGAAAATAATGTAAGTAATTATTACTATAATGGTTTAACGTTACGCAGTAGTTATAATAACACGATTATAAAAAACTTGCTAAAAAATAACACTGAAAAAGGAATTGAAATTCTTTATAATTTAGTGCCAGGGTATAATGTTATTTATTACAATGCATTTTTAGAAAATGGTTTAAATGCTGAAGATAATGGCTTGAATAATTATTGGGATAACGGAACTAAGGGAAATTATTGGGACGATTATACAGGTTTAGACGCAGATGGTAATGAAATTGGTGATATTCCGTATAATATTACTGGTTCTGCGGGAAGTCAAGATAACTTTCCATTAATGAAATATCCATTTTCAACACCTCAAGAAGGTGAAGGAATTCCAATCGAACTGATTATTTTAATTTCGGTTATTAGTGGAGGAGCAGTGATAGGTGTAGCAACCCTACTGTTAATTAGAAGTAAAAGAAAAAGAAAACAATAATTAATTTTTTTTTCGATTTTTTTTCGATTTTTCTAAATTCTTAACCCATCTTTTTTTTTTCTTTATTAATTTTAAAAGATTTTCAGTTTTTATGGGAGTTAAACTACAAGAGCTCATTGTCCGAAATAAGATCGAGTTTTCCGAGTTAGCGGGCAAAATTTTGGCAATAGACGCTCCGAACGTGATTATGAGCCTATTTAACTTCGCCCGAAAAAACCCAGATGGTTCTCGTGCGGGACTAATCTTAGATCGAACTCAAAGACCGATATCACACCTATATGGATTGTTGTACAGGATTAACTTTTATTACTCCAAGAAGGTTTTCCCAATTTTCTGCTTCGACGGACTCGATTCAGAGCTCAAAAAGTTAAAAACGAAAGACCGACTCAACGATTTTATTTTCACGAAAAACTTATACGAATCCACGCTTCGCTCCGGCAACAGAGAAAGCGCAAAAATTATCGCCTTATCCAAAGAATACCTTTGGCCCAACATCATCGAAGAGTCTAAACAGCTCTTAGGGGCTTTAGGTATACCTTACATAAGCTCTCCCGCTTCGGCAGAGTCACAATGCGCCCAATTGGTCAAGGATAGGATCGCCCATTATTCCAACTCCCAAGATTTCGATTCCCTTCTGTTCGGGTGCCCGAGACAAGTTCAAAACCTCTCGAAATCGCTAAGAAGGAAGGTACAAGGGCGTTGGAAATACCAAAAAGTTGTGCCCGTAGTAATTAACCTGAAAGAAAACCTAAAACGGTTAGGGATAGACCAGTTTCAGCTAGTCGATGTAGGGATCCTTATCGGGAACGATTATTTTTCAGGAATCAGAAAAATCGGTCCGAAACACGCCTATAAATTCGTCAAGAATTACAAGAGTTTAGAAGAAGTAATTCGTCAGGAGAAAAACAACTACGATTTTTCCTCCCTGTCTCGAGAAATTATTGCGAAAGTTAGGAAAATATTTTTGCTACCCGAAGTTATTACCCAGTACCCCAACTTAAATTGGAGCCTTCCCAACGAGCACCACACGCTCTCTTTATTGTGCGAAGAGCACTATTTAAATAGGGAAAGGGTGCAAAACAATTTAGCCAAACTACTTGTTAATTTTGGCAAGTGTCGGGACTATTTCGAAAAGCAGAAGACAAACCCGCGAGCAGTACAAAAAACTTTAGACCAGGTATCGTAGCCATTTTAACGATTTTACGTTTAACTTGAGAATTTTTTTTGTTTATAAACAGACAGCGGTTTAAACATCCAAGTTATCAATTTTATTAAAAATGTTAGGTAATAGCAGAACATTTTAATAAAAATTGTTCATGCGAAGTTTGGAACATGTCCCTTATTCGCACAGGCTGAAACCAGCAACCTCTATCGGATAGATTCCGTATGAAACCATCTCCGACTACTTTTCTGAGGATATTTAACGCTCCATTTACGTCTGCATTGAGAAGATAATTCGAGCCTCTAAATAATCCTCGTTTTGTCCGTTTACCAAGGTAATTTTTACGCTTCTGAATCGGTTCTAAATCCAACGAGCTACATTTTGAAGTGTAGGACTCATTGACTTCGTGAATTTGAATTCCTACAAGCTGAGCTTTATAGGTTATCATTTTTTTAAGCTTTTGAATGGGAATATTCACGAAATTCTGGTTATTTCGTTTGCCCATTCTGATATTTTGTTTTATATTTTCTAATTTGCCTAAACAAATGTGTCCTATTTGATTTTTTAAGCAATAACCAATAATAAATTGAGAAGTTTTATGTAAATAATCTGTAATCGCAGAGTTTCTATTAATGGCAATACTATCAAGTCTATTCGTCCATTTTAGGTTCTGTTTGTCTTTAATAGAATTAAGCCTTGCTTTCCGTTTGTTCCATTGTCGGTTAATAGACTTTAGAACTCTTCCTGAAACGATAATCGGTTTTTCGTTTCTATTTTCTACCGTAGTTATTAAATTATTTAATCCAAAATCAATAGATAAGTACGATTTATCGTTTAATTCCGCTTTCTCTACCTTTCTTTTATATACTACTTCGATTTCGTAGAATTTTTTTCTCGGTAAGACCCTAATTTGCTGATATACTTCAAAATTCTTATTTTTATAGTGAGGAATAGATATTTCTATTGGATTATTAAATTCGAGATATGTTTCCTTAAACAGCTTAGACATCGTAAGAACGTTTTTATTGTTTTTAACCTTGCTATTCTGATTCGTAAAGATCAAGAGATTATAACCGTCTTTCTTATATTTAGGTGGTCTCGGTCTTCCATTGAACTTTTCTCGACTTTTCTTCCATTCTTTTATCGCTTTGAAGAAACTTTTCCAATTCTTATCGATAATTTTAAGAATCTGTTGCGAAGTTTGAGCTTTTAATAATTTGTAGTTATCAGAGTGTTGCAAAATAAAATTTAAATCTTGATAGCGAAGCCAATTTCCCAAATGAAAAAAATCTTGTCGTACGTACCAATTTGCCTGATTATAGAGCTTTTTAGAAATAATACAAAGCAAATCTAACTGAGCACTTTTAGGATGTCTAAACCTATAAGTTAATTTCACGGTAAGATAAAAGATTATTGTTAATTATTTAAAATCAATGACGCATGTTATTTTTAAAAAACCTTGGGTAAAGAGGGACAGACAGAGTTCCATTAAACACGACTGAACGAGCTTTCTTATAATATTTTATAAAGTTTTAGCAAACAGTTCGAATTTGTATAGAGAATTTTTCTTTATAAACTAACAGTGGTATATTTCTTTTGATCATAAAAAAATTATAAGGTTAACTATCAATGGCTGGAACTATTAATCAAACGGTAGCTCTGGTGCGAGGGACAGACTCCCAGAGCGATCTTTCCGAGAAGTTTTTAGCAAAGAAAGAGATTTTGGAATATTTTTTTAGGTGCGAGAGCTTGGTAGATAAAAACGGTGAGGTTATAAAATTAGACCACATTCTCGTTGAAAACATCGCGAGAGGAACGCAGACCTCAGACGATCTCGTTTTAGAAGTGATGGGGCGTTTTCTTGAGCGAATTGCTTACTTTAAACAGTTTTTAGAATCTGGACTTATAGCGTGGGCGCCCGGAAAGCAACAATTGTACAGAAAAGTGCGCGTATACCTCCATAAGGTTCACAAGATCGCCCCCATATTCGATTATCAGCGAGCAAAAAAAAATTTAGAGCTTCTACACGTCTTATTAAGTCGCAAATTTTTTTGGCCTCACGTTCCAACTCAGATCGCCTTGGTAATTTTTGTTACAGACAGAAGAGACCCAAACTTAGCTAAAGATAATTACATACTTCAAAAAAATTTAAGAGCCTTGTGCTCTTGTTCCGCCTACTCCTTCCACATGGCGCGAAACAAGCTCGGAATAGATAAATTAGGAGTTCTAAGTTAAACTATAGCATAGTTAGTAATTAATAATAAAAGACAAATCAGAGGTTTCATATTTAAGATTGGATCTCTAACAGAAAGAATCGTAAGCCGTCAAAATCAAGTTTGAAACTAACATAAATTTAATAATGTGTCTTTTTCAATAAAGAATACATTCCCTTTTAATTTTTTACGTATTCTTTTTTTGGCATCTTTCGTAATACTTTCATTCGTCGCAATAAAGACTCTTGTAATAAGATGTTTACTACCTTTATCATCTTCATATTTGAAAGCATACGCTTCCTCAACTTGATAAATTAATAATTTTATTTTATCAGGTAATTTTCTAGCATCATCTGTTTTTATTTTTCCAACCTTGGCTACTATAGCGTTCCATTCTTTCATTTTAAACTTATTTCTATTCGAAAAGACAATATCTTTACCCATCTCATCTGTTCCATGAGTAAGCTCTATATCTTGAAATCCAAGGTCTTCAAGTATTTCTTTTAATAGTTGTCGGAATTCCTCTTCATTAGATAAATTACCTAATTTTTGCTCCAATTCCAATTTAGAATATCTTTTTATCGTCTCTCTTTTCTGATTTGCCAGATATCTAATAATACTCATAATTCTATTTAATTCTGTTTTTAAGTTAGCGCGATATAATTGAAAGTTTTGATAATGCACTTTATGCAGTTTTAACAAATTTTTTTTATGTAGATGACTTTCTTGATTTAGTTCAGTTGGATTTTTAGTAAAAAAGAGATCTCCATATTCTATATTTGGAAACAATTCATATTTTGAATCTAAACTATTTCTGATTTCATTAAAATATCTCACTAAATCAATTAGGACTAAGTATTCATAATTCTGAACAGAATTTTGCATATCAAACAAAATACTCTTAAATGTATGCAATAAATGTACAATATTAATATTATAATTTGAAATTTGTCGAGAGAGAAAAGGTAATAATTCCACAGAAATGTAACCTTCTAAATTTTTAAAATTTCCCTCTGATAGGTGATGTAACTTAATTTCATTTACATTTAAAACTCTTGTTCCCATAAGATTAGCAAATCTGTTGTCTATGAAACTTTTTATCGCTTTACTAATAATTTCAGAATAGTTTTTATGAACAAAGGAGGTAAAAGTAATAAAAAATCCTGTCCCTTGAATTCTATATGCAGGACCTACATTTAAATCCTCGTCTATTAATTCTGATGAAATATAATTCTCTATGAATGATGAAATTTGAAAATCAACAAATAAATTCGTAGTGAAATAATAAATTTTATTACAATCTTTTCTCGAGTTAAAAATAGTTTCCATATTGTTTTGAAGCTCCCAAAACATCTCATCAGTGTAGGTTTCCCATTTGAGTCTGAAATATACTAGTAAATGATTAGTAGGATAATGAGCATAAATATTAGAGTGTTGAATTTGCAGATATTTTATACCATTGATTTCAATTTCTTGTCCATATTTTTTTTTTATATCATTTAATAGTTTTGGATACTCCAAATCCTGTATATATATATTAAATCCATTCAAAGTAAGTGTTTTTTCAGCAATATTTTTAACTCCCGTAGTAATATAGCCCGCAAAATTAAAAGAAAATATAAATTCTTTCATATATTTTCACGCAATTAAGTAAATTCTG
>JAUWZT010000038.1 GCA_030615145.1 Promethearchaeota archaeon
GGGTAAATCTGCTAAGCACCCTGGTCAAAAATTTGATAACCTAGATCACGTAGTTGAGGATGGTAACATAATTTCA
The DNA here is from genome assembly GCA_030615145.1 of Promethearchaeota archaeon. Lineage (GTDB taxonomy): Archaea > Asgardarchaeota > Lokiarchaeia > Sigyniarchaeales > SOKP01 > SOKP01. The sequence continues at coordinate 77 of JAUWZT010000038.1, forward strand.
ATTTATCTGAAGCGATAGTAGGAATGAAGAATTTAAATCTTTAAAATCAACAAAATTAGAAAAAAATTATTCTATTCATTAATTTCTTTATTAATTAAACTTTTAAAATATTATATTAAAACTTAATTCTTTTCTTAAAAAACTAATAAAATATATTAAAATGCCATCTTAATAGTTATTTAAAGTAATCTAATTAAATCAGAATTTTTAAAAATAAATTTCCAAGAGAAGAAGAGATGAAGGAGGAAAAACCTCAAATTCCAGGGGAAGATGAAATGATTCAAAAATGTATTGATCCCATTACTGGAAGAGATATCACGGCCGCACATATAAATCAACGTTGAACTGAACTAGAGAATATTGCAGTTGATATTGTAAACAAGGCGATCGAAGAATATAAGAAAAATCCAGATGGAAAACACATAATCTACGAGAAATATTATTGGGAAATTCATCAAAAATTAGGAGTAGGCTCTATTGATCCCGCAACTGCCGCAGCTGGACCTTTAATGTATTCGAAGATGAATGAATTAGCCAACAATTTAAATGTTTCTGAAGACGAGAGAATTACTTAAGCTAAAAACTTGATTATCTTTTTTAAGTGCAATATCAGTAGTTTTTCCATCAATATGGGAAAAGGTAAAATTTTTTATTTAACTTAGCTGTTTAAAATAAGATTAAAATATTTTTAGAAATCGTTCAGAGCCAATATAACAATGAATCTATTTCTATTAAGAATTTATAAACGCATAATTTTTTAATCAATATTAATGATAAATATTATCGAATTTTTAAATAAATAAACTTATCAAATTTTTGATTTTAATGAAACTTGGACTTGGCTCTATAGCTTTTATTTACGATAATATTAATCGCGGGAAATTTAAAAGTTCAAAAGAATTGTTGCTCAATGCAATTGAGAGAACTTTTAATTTCGCTGAAAGAAATGATATAAAAATCTGTGAATTAATCTTGGACCCTCCCGAAATCTTAGTTTCTAAAGAAAAACAAGCGTTTATCGATTTATGCAATTCATTTCCTTCCATCAAAAAACAATTCCATGCGCCTTATGCGTATTTAAGCTTGTGTACTCATAATCCATGGATTTTAAACGCTACGATAGAATGTTACATAAAGTCAGCTGAAGTAAGCAAGGCAATTGGAGCAGAAATTTTTACTATACATCCAGGAAATGCGCAATTTTTACACCAGTCGTATAATGGCGTTAATAATCGCCTTATTGACGCTGTTAGTTTTTTGCTAGAAAAAATAAAAAGCTTCCAATTAATTACTTCTTTAGAGAATATGCCGAAAATGGCTGGTTTTTTTCAGAATCACGACGAGTTTAATAAATTCTTTGCCGATATTAATCGAGGAGATATCTTCTTAGCGTGGGATACAGGTCATACTGCATCTTGTAACGATAATATTGAAGAGTTATGGAATAAATTACATAATCGTATTAAAAATATCCATTTAGTCGAACATTTTAAGAAAAATTTAGATATCCATCCTACTCTGGGAAAAGGCTCAGTAGATTTTCAATTGGTATTTGAATTAGCAAAAAAATTTAATTATAAAGGCGCAATGATTATGGAACTGCATAAAGTGGAAGATTTACCGGAAAGTATTGAATATGTCCAACGCTTCTTTTAGAAATTTTTGTATCGAAAATTTAAACTTTTTTCTAAATTTTAATTAGGTATTTAAATGTCCTCAAAGCAATTAATGGACTCCTATAAAGATATTAAATGACAAAAAATGTATTAATTAAATACATCAAAAAATGGATCTATAAAAATGTCAAATATGGATGTTAGAAAAGATTTCTACGAATTTGGAAAAAATATGCAAATTGTAGCAATTTGTACCGTTTTAACTTTAGTAACTGGTGTGACGGGCTTAATAGCGTTAATCTTTATATTTATTGCTTTAGGAAATATCAAAACGGCAAATCTTAAATTAAATAACGAATATTTAGAGGAATTTCGTTCGAAATATGTTAAGGCTTTCATTTTAAGAATATGTGGTGCAATCGTGCTAATGCTAGGAGTTTTTAGCTTGGTTCTCTATTTATTTTTTCCGTCTTATTTCCCTTCTTTTTGGATAACCATTTCTATTAGTGTAACTCTTATTTTAACTAGTTTAACATTTGGAATAACCAGCTTGGTTGCTGAAATGAAAGCATGGGAAAACTTGAAGAGATTCTTTGAAGAAAATAGGAGTATGTTTCCAGGTAGCATTTCTCATGAATTAATTGAAGGGTGTGACAAGTTAAAAACGGCTGCCTTATTGAATGCGTTAGGGTTTTTAATAATCACTGCAATAATTGGATTTATATATCAAGTTATAGGATATTTTAAATTAGCAAAATTGAATACCTTGATATTATATGATGTTCCGAAAACATCACCGATAAAAGTGAACTTAACAGAGCCTCGAGCAATTGCTATAACCGAAGTAGTAGTCAATTTTTGCCCAAATTGTGGAACTAAAGTTTCTGGATTAGGAAAATTCTGTCCTTTATGTGGCTCGGATATTAATTAGTACATTAATAAAACTTTTTTTTTTTTTTTTTGATTTTTTATAATTATTCTATAAACCTAAAAAAAATTGGCTTCGTAAAACTATATAAATATTATTATGTATTTTAGATTAAAGGACTTGTAAGAAGGTTAAAAATAATGTTAAATGTCGACATTAGGAATAAATTTTCGGAATTTGGAAAGAAGATGAAAATAGTTGCGATAATGACCGTATTAGCGATCATTCCATACTTTGGTTTTATTTTAAGTTTCATAGGATTTATTTTTGCTATTATGGCATTAAGCGATATACGGAATGCAAACTATAAATTAAAACAATCTTCGTTAGAGAATTATCGCTCGAAATATAGTATTGCGATCTATTTCAGGATAATTAGTACTGTTATATCTGGGGCTGGGTCTTTTTACTCTTTAGGTAAGCCATTCTTTTTCAGTATTTTGATCTTTATACTAATGTTCATTAGCTTTATTATTATAAACATCATAGCGGGAGCGATTGAAATGGACGCTTGGCGTAGTTTAACAGATTTCTTTAACCAAAATCGCAGTTTATTCCCTACCCACATTGCGTTGGAGGCTTCAGAAGGAAGCGATAAATTAAGAACTGCCGCTTTAATGAGTGTTCTTTCGTTTTTAATAATAACAATTCTTATTGGATGGATTTGGCAAATAGTTGGATATTTCAAATTGGCAAAATTAGAAGAGATAATTCGTTATACTGAAACGACTCCAGCAACACCAGTGCCAAGTACGCAACAAGTATCTCTAGCAGCTCCAACACCTTCAAAGAATAATTTTTGTCCTAATTGTGGGGCAAAAATTACTGGAGAGGGGAAATTCTGCGGGAAATGTGGTTCATCACGGACTTAAAGCTAACCAAATATGAATTTTAAATAAAGTTAACTGTCAAAATTATAAGCGTCTTGGAAATGCATCGCACTGACCATTAAAATTTATTGCCGCCGCTACGGTTCCCATCCCCGTTTAAAAAGTTAAACATGTAGTATCGGATTCGATACCGTTAATAGAAAAATTTCAAGAGTTCAAGCTATGGAAGTTAAAAAATATGTTTATTTAGAAAATGAACTAAGAATAGTATTTGCTCTGACACTCTCTAATGTGTTTACAGATAGCTCTTCTATATATCCAATGGGGACATGAACAAGCCCAGCTCATATCCTTGTAAAGAGTAATAGTATATTGGTTGTGAGGATTGGTATAGCTGTGAATTACCCACTGTTTAGTAACATTATCAGGTGTCTTTTTTGAAACAGGGTCCGGGAGCTTCTTTTTTTTAAACGAACTCGAAACTAATTGTTTTTCGCCTTTTTTACCAGATATAACTTTAACTTGAGAAAGTTTTTGCTCGAAATCGGATGGCAAAGTAGTTAAAGTCCATTCAGCTACTTTAAAATATTTTTCTTTTAAAGAATATATAACTCCTATCCAGAAATGATTGCAGAACCCTTTATGCTTCCCTATTCTGCAATCGCAGCGTCGGAAAGGATCGTCAATGTTAGTTGCGTTAATATCGACTTGCGAATAAATCTCCCAATTAAACCCTCGAAATTCCAATTTGATTTTATTGCTAGTTTTGTCTTGAACAGTTATGGTAAATATCTTTTCGTTTTCTAAGAATTTAATCTTTCTGAAGGCGGTTCCAATTTCCTTTTTAATAATTTGGTACTCAATTTTTTTAATTACTTCGTGCCTTTCTTCTTCTAAAAGCGATTTTTTAATGTATTCGATTAATTGATCCCGCTTTAAATGAGAATACCCTCGGATATAATAATCTCGGCAGATTTGTTTTAGATCGTCTTTATTTAAAGATAACAGTAAATAGTTCAGATACACATCATCCTTTACTTTTCGTTTAGTATCGAGATCCACAATCCTAAGTTTTGACAGCGATTGAAGGCCGTCTATGTCGAAGATATTATTGTCATATAATCGAAGCTCTTCCAGATTTGTTAGTTTATCAATACCCGTTGTGTCTATAATTTGATTGTGCTGTAATTTGAGGGTTTTTAAGGAAGCGAGCTTCTCAATACCTTTCACATCGATAATTTGGTTTGAACTAAGGTCTAATTCCCTTAGATTTTTTAAAGAACATAAACCGTAAATCTCGGCTAAGCTCTTTATCTTTAGGTTTTTAAGTACGAGGATATTGTCAAATATCTCGTATTTCTTATTCTTCACTTTTACATATTCGACCTGACCTGTCTCCACGCGATGACTGTATTCCACAAACTTCCGAGGGTCTCTTGCGTTTCCGTAATGATCTACCCCTCCTAGATACTTTATCAAAGCTTCAGGTATAGGATTTCCTTTTATTCTTAATTTTTTAAGATTTTTTAAATTACCAATTCCCTCAACATTAGTAATCTTGTTTCCCCGAATATCGAGTGTTTTCAGGTGCGCAAGATTTTTAAGCCCTTTTACGCTTTTTAGACTCCGTATATTTTGTTCAGCTAAATTTAACTTTAGGTAATGGTCCACTTGGTATTTCTTTTTATTGTAGAGTACGACAAATTCTCGTAGTGAGCAATTTGGATTTTTCAGTAATTTCTCAACATGAGTCGCATCGAGTAAGGTTACAACCTTGCTTTTTAATAACTTATGAAACGAATCGAAATCGCAGTTATTTAATATATCAGAGACTTTTTGCTGGAGCTCCTCGACCTTAATATTTTGAAGAAACGAAAGAGCTTTATTTCTCACATGGCTATATCTCGTGGCGGTTATTATTGACAGTAAATCCGGTATAATTTTTGCGTTTTGATTTACTATCTCTTGTATTTCAGCATCGGTTACGTATTTTAAGAAAGATTTTGTACCCATAGCACGAATATTTGTCTCGTCAATGTGTTTAACCATTTCTCGAGCATGTTGTTTAATGATATCGCGAGCTTTTTCGAATCCTGCTTTATGAAATCTTTCTAAAAGCGTAGCAGCAGGAGCAAATCCTTGAGAAAATAATTTGGAATGATCGATAGTTTCAAACACAGTATTAATCTCTTCTTGGTCTAGAAGCTTTAGATAGTTTTTAGATAACAGGCGTCGTACTCCGTTTAGATCTCTAGTTTGAAATTGCTCTTTTACTACTGCTTTTAACTTAAACTTTGCTTCTTGAATCCCTAAAGACGAGAATTTCTGTAGTACAAAAAGAGTAGAGTCCCCTCCTGTGGTTGCGAAGTTCATTTTTTCAAAGATCTCAACGCGTTCAATTTTATTGAAACGAGTTAAATATCCTTCCCTTAATAACATACTAATGGTATTCATATCTTTCTTGGAGAATACTTTCACTACTTCTTCTTTCAGCTTTACATTTGCAGTATCGATTTTTAACTTGGCAAAATGGTTAAGTACCCGTAATTTAGTGCGGAAATCTGAAGATTTAATTAAGTTATTTTGAGCTTCCTCAAAAAGATTTTTAACTTCCTCTTGTGGTAAATATTTTAAATCGTTAGATTGAATCAAACGGTTAATAATGTTGACATCAGCACTTTTTATTTGGCTTCGAATTTCTGCTCTTAAGGCTGTCTGAGCTTTTTTTGCGCCAAGCGTTGCAAACTGCCTTAACACTTGGATTTTTGAACTCGAAGTTATCTCTACCAAGTTATCAAAATCTATTTCTTCAATTAAAAGATTAATTTCTTGCTTGTTTAAATGTTTCAAGTAGTTGTTAGCAAGAATATATAGAATTACCGTCGCATGCCCGCTTTCGATACGATTCGCGATTTCGTCTTTAAACACTTGTTTTGCTTTAGGGTCTCCTACTTCTACAAGTCTTTTTAATAGAGGGAATGCAAGGTTTCTGTGAAGAATTCTCGTATCGTAATCGTTTTCAGTCCAAGCCTGAAGGTTTGAGCAATGTCCCCAGAACTCCGTCTCAGCGCTGATATTTATTCTGCTCCTTCCACCACCCTCCATAGACCTATCTAACACTTCAGCGGCTTCATCGATAGAGTCGATGATCTCATATTTCTCAATTGCTTGTTTAGGGATGTTTAGCAAAAGATATTTACATTGGTTAAACAGTTGTCCTTTCACGTATATATTAGTTCTTCCTCCAACCAGTCGTAAAGTAATAAATTTATTTATTCGGTATACGTTTTTGAGTTCTCTGCGTAAGTGTTCAAAATAAACTCCACAATTATTAATAACAGATATGGCACTATTGTACAACTTTTGATTCTTACCCTTTAAAGCTAGAGATAACGCGTTTTCAATAGTAATAAAAGTATTGTTTGAGATATGGTTGTGAACTTCATAGAACGATTGAGAAAGGATATCCTCTAAATCTTCTATGGCGACTAAAAACATTATTAGTGTATACTCACTTGTGTATTTCAAGATAATAAAAACAAGAGCATCGAAAGAATAAGGATGAGTTTGTACGAGTTCCAAATCGATTTCAGATAGATTTTCCCGTATATCCTTTTCTAACTTCTTTTCGTCAAAACGAGGTAGAACGCTATAAACTTCTTCTAAAGACAAGAAATCTAACAATAAACGAAGGATCGACAAAAACTCATTTAAAGATGTGAATGTGAAGATATATTCTTGGTGCTTCAAAAAATCTTTTAGAAGTTCTACTTCAGATTTTCCAAAACTTATAATTGTCTTTAACTCTGATATATTTACGCTCCCATCGTAATCGATTAGACTTTCTTTTAAAGCGTCGGTAATTTCCTTATGTACTCGAGCTTTACTTTTCAAGATATGGTCGCTTAGATTTTTATAATTTTTGTCTAGGAAATATTTAGTTAAAATATTATAAATAAGTTACACTCTTCTTGTGTTCTAATTTTCAAAGCTTGAAAAATTAACATATCGAGAAATTTAAATTATCTCTCAATTATTTTTTTAATAAAGGTCTTAACATTAATATTCAATTGCTTTTTTGAATGGCTTATTAGCGTTTAATTTATTTAATTATAAGTTTATTTTTACTTTTAATGACCCCCCTCCCCCTCTCTAAAACCTAAAAAAAAAATTCATAATTGTTGCTGACGAGTAGAGTTTTACCTTATAATTACGTCGGTAATTTGTTGTCCTTTGGTGTATAAAAAATTCAATTTTAATAAACTTTATAATAGATAATTAACGTTATTTTCATGAGTTTTAATACTTAACTTGTTGATGCTGACATGGATGGTAAAGACTCCGAAAAAGAGATATTTTTAAAATATTGTGAAGAGTGCGTAAAGTCTAAAATCGCATCTAATTATGATAGTACTCCAGAATTAACGGAAGAAGCAAGGAAAGAAAAAGGGCTCTAAATTTTAATATACAACTATTATTCTTTCTATTTTTTAATTCAAACGCTAATATATTATAACAACTAAATATTTTTTAATAAAAAGAAATATTTATCTTTTAATTAGAATTAATTATTAAGTAGTTGTTATGAATTCAAAAGAGCGTGTGAGAGCAGCAATTCATTTTAATCGCCCAGATAAAGTTCCAATCCTTAATAATGTATCTGGTGATGTCGCTCCTCTGCCACTTATACACTCAAAAGATTGGAATCCGGGTTTTGTAGAAAATGAAATTGGATTATTTCCCCATAATAAAAATCCTAAGAGTTGGGAAAAACCAGATTGGGTGAAAGGTCGACCTGAATTTGAAGGTGGTAATTGGAAAAACATACCACATGAAGAAGTAGATGAATGGGGTTGTATCTGGAATTTGAAGGGAAGGGATAAAGATATGGGACACCCAGGTAGACCTTCTTTAGCGGCTATAAAAAACATAGATGATTATATAGCACAATATACTTTAGATGCTTCAGATAAGAGTCGATATAAAACGGCTTTAGATTTAAAAAAATTGTTTAGTGATGATTTGTACAATATGGTAATTATGAGATCACAGGGACCTTCTCATGTAGTTTCTGAAATGAGAGGTTTTTCTAATTATCTGGTCGATCACATTAGGCATCCTAAGGAGTTAAAACGTTTATTAGAACATGTTACTGAGTTCCATGTAGAATCAATAAAAATGGCGTTTAAGTACGGGTTAGAACCTGATGGATTTTGGCTATCTGACGATTTAGGGGAACAAAACGGACCATTCTTTAACCCTCGTATTTTTAAAGAATTTTACGAGCCAATATATAAAAGAATCGCAGACGCAGCACATGAATTAGGAGCTGAGTTACACCTTCACTGTTGCGGCAAGGTAGACCGCCTTATACCCGTACTCATTGACTGTGGTTTAGATTCTATCGAATTTGATAGCCCTAGAATGAGTGGATATAACGATTTAAAACAATATCGGGGAAAAATAATGTTCTGGGGTTGCGTTAACATACAATCTATTTATACTCATGGAACGCCCGAAGAAGTCGAGCGAGAAGTTTGGCATATGGTTCGAAATTTAGGTACGAAAGATGGAGGATTTGGAGCGTATTTTTATCCTCAACCTAAAGTAATAAGGGTTTCTCGAAAGAACATCAAAGCTTTTGAAAAGGGATTAGAAAAATATGGAACTTATTCCAATATTCCCTCAAAATGGTGGGATTATCCAACGGTAGATTTATGGAATGATTCTAAAGTTCCCCCTTTACCAAATTAGATTCATGGTAAAAAAAAAAGAATTTTGCTTATTTCTTTTTTATTTCCCAGCGGAGGGGTTTATTTGGTTTGCTTTCACCGCTCCAAAGCAATTGACTTTCTTTTATTGTAAACTCAGCTTCATTTCCATTTATTAGAATAGAATCAATTTGGTCGAGCTCCTCTTCACTTAGTTTTAATGATATTTCCCATGTGCCTAATTTCACGGGATTATACCACCCTAAATATCCATTTTTAGTCTTTTCTAGTCCAATAAGGGGGGTACTAAACTTATAGTCGTCTTTAGGCAAAGTAGGATTTAAATTCACTCCATTTCCCGTGAAATTTATACCAATTAAGCGAGTTGTGTCATATAATGGCCATGCGTGAGGATGTAAATTAAAGACCGGAAAATCAGTCCAAGAAGTTGCCATATGCCCTAAAAATTCCTCTACATCAGACTCATCCTGTTCGCCAGTAAGTAAGGCTTCATTAAAAACAGTTTGACCGGGATACCTAGAGAGATCCGAGTTATAGGTATCGGGCCCGCTCCAAATCCCATACCAAACATTGGGATAACTCTCAGCGTGATAAGCGAGCGAGTTTTTCTTCCATTCGTCCCATCCCATCTCTCCATTTACTAAAGAGAGAGCCCAAATTAAAGTGCCATTTATTGAGGGCCAAATACCCGCATTTACTCCTTGTCCTTTATTTCTTATACTATCAATACCCTTGCTATGAAGCCTAGCGCCAATCTTTGAGGGTTTACGGACTAAATCATCGATAAATTGAACTAAAATCTTCTTTTGTTCGCGATCTAAAGCATTTCCTATGATAGCCCAAGGTTGAGGTTCTAACCACATTTGATCTTCACCAACCCATCCCAAATCTTCTGTAAGCCATGCTCGTCTAAACCATTTTCCAGTCCATTGAGCTTTAACTGCTTCTCGTTGAGATTGAGAATATTTAAGTGCTTCACTCGCTAAATCGCGTTCACCTACGAATTCCAACATTTCTGAGTATATTTCAAGCGTGTATACGGCCATTGCGGCGTTTAAAACGCTTTCCCCTTCTTTTTGAATTTCTTTATGTTTCTCAGGTGGAATGTTTCCAATTACAACACCATCGTTCCAATCTCCATTTGATAATCGTTGAAGTCCGTGGCGTCCTGTCCCAGTTTTTTTAACTAAATGACGAAAACAGCGTGCTATTACATCTCGAACTTTAACAACTTCTGCTCTAGATCCATAAACGGGATATCTGGAAAGTTCTTCATCAAGAAATTCAACATCACGAGTTCCAAGAACATATTCGCTTATTAACCATAGTAACCACATTTCTTGATCGCTAGGCTTAAAGGGAACTGGTAATATTTGTCCACTTCCCGTAATACCGTAGGGTATTTCACAATTCTTACGAGTTGTTTTCAAGGTATACCTTATAATATTTTTTACTATATACGGGTCGCTGTAAATAAAAGGAAGGGCGTGTTGTAAGGGATCACGGGCAGCTCCTTGAAAGCCAATAATGTATTGATAAACATGGCCTTGAGAGAGAATATGTTCTTTAAAATAGTTATCATAAGTCATAGCACCTCTTAAATAATAATAATGCCAAAAAATTTCGCGATTAACCCATGGTTCGTCTTTAATTTGTAATTCGATTCTATTATTTTTCCATTGTTCGCATGTTTTTTCAAATAATTTAGTATAATTATTTTTATATTTATTAACTAAGGAGGCTAAATCGAAGCCATCAGGAATATACCCATATAAAAAAGATAATGTTTGACTTTCTCCTGGCTTTAAGTGTAAATTTTGTTCCAGAAACATGGCACTTTCAGTGCCTGTAGAACTGAAATCGTTGTTCAACTTATTTTTAAGACCATCTGGAGCTTTGACACCACCACGACCAAAGAATTGTTCACTATTGGTGCTTAATGCGCTTGCTTTAGAATCTAAAGAGATTAAGAAAGTTGGGGGCGGAAATCTATCTTCAAATGCAGGTTTAAGATTAGTAGGATCGTATACTTCTTTTTGATTTTCCAAAAACTTTTTTTCTAGAAGTCCAGCACCATTATTGATTACACTGAACTCGTGTTTAAATTTATTACTGAATTCATGGCGAATTTCTCTCGGGTGTTTACCAGGTTTTTTTGAAAGTAGTGCTGCAAATGCAGACGACGAAAATTGATACATATAACAACCCCAATACTCAATCCAGCGTAGATCTACTGGCATATCTCGATTATTTGTTATTGTAATTTGAGAAATTAAAATAGGGTCATCACCAAATGGCGCAAAAATAATTTGGTTAACATTATAACCGTGCCCTATTACTTTTTTCTGTAAGTACCCAATTCCAAAGATCCTTTCGAAGGAATCTGCTTTACTAGGATAGTATGTACTTAAAGAATTCTCTCCATCAGTAAGGTATCCAAATCCTCCGGCAAATTGTTCTTGCTTAGGGTTAAACTCATTTAAATACTTAGGACCTCCCTCGTCTTGTCTTACTTGGATATAACCGTAATTTGATGCAACAGCTACCAATCTATCGTTGCCAACTTGATGAAGGTGTTCTGTTTTTGAACGCCACTCTTCATTCATCGGTGTGATTGCTTTTGGATCGTTTATTTGGTCGCAAGTATAACGATATGCGGGTAATCCAAACTCGTCTTCAATCCATTCTCCAAAATAACCCGAACCAAACGCTTTTTTACTCATTTTATAATCTTTCCTAATTCAAATAAATCTATTTTAGAGAAATTAAGTAGAATTTAATAGTTTTAAGAAATTTATTTTAAAACTTTTTGAAAGGAGAGTCTTGCATAACAAATCTATATTAAACTTTCAATCTTTAAATTAATAACCACAATCTCTTACAACTGTACTACTTAGATTGTTAGCTTTCTTAAACAATTTTAAAAGAAGATCAAGTTTAATGTCTTTAAGAGTCATATCGTTCCATAAATTATTTAATTCATCTTTATCATTCTTTAAATCATATAATTCCCCATGATCACTAAAAACTGTGATTCTCCATTCGTCTGTAATTAATATCCTCGTTCTTTCATGATTGCGGTCATCGTCCATTTCAATTAGTATATCATCATTAATTTTTTCTTTAGTGTTATTTAATACTGGAATTAAACTTTTTCCTTGCATAAAATCTGGAATTGGGATTCCAGCTAATTCTAAGACTGTCTCAGGAATGTCAATTGAACTAGCTAACGAATTACATTCTTCGTTTGTTAACCCGCTAGGGACTTTTATTAAAAAGGGTATTTTGATTAATCCTTGATACAAGAATGGTCCTTTAAAGAAGAACCGATGGTCTCCACCTAAATCGCCATGATCTGTAGTATATATAACAACTGTATTTTCTGCCAAGCCAAATTTATTTAAAGCATCTAAAACCTCCCCTACGGCATCATCAACCATTTTTTCCATTCCATAGGACGCAGCTATTACACTTTTAGCCCCCTCTTCTGTTAAATCTTTTGGTATTGGAAAAATCCCTTTTGCAGTTCCTTCACTTGATAAAAGAGTATTGTAATGTTTTCTATTAAATTCTGAACTGTTTTTATGGTCATCGTTAAATGTTTTAGGTAATACTATATCTTCTGGCTTATACATATCGAAATATTTTCCAGGCGCTGCGAAAGGATGATGAGGGTCAGGAAATGAGCAAAAAACGAGAAAACTTTCTTTGGAACAAGAACCATTGGAAAATCTTTCTAAGAATGTGATTGTGTTTTCTTTAACAAATGTTGTAGAATAAAGTTCCTCAGGGATTTTATGTTTTAGCACTTGTAATTTCACTAAAGGATCAGAAGTGTTAAAAGAGATATTAAGTTTTGTTTGAATTAAATTATCCGGATTACTCAACTTAATCCTGAGCGGTTTTCCTAATGAGGGATTGTTTTCTATTTTTTTCTTTACCCAATTTATGTAGTCTGGGTGTCCACATAGCGGTCCGTGCCCTGAAACTATTTTCACCTCCTCCAACCCAAAATAAGGTGAGTAGTTAGTTAATTTAGGATAATCTCTATGTTGGGCAAATTCTTGACTTTCAATAGCGTTTCTAAATTGGCCAGAAGGGGCTCCAAAATAATTTAGATGTATTTTTCCAAAACTTGCTGTATAATAAGCCCCAGATTCAAGTAGAATGTCAACAAATGTATTTGTACCTTGAGGTAAATTGCGTCCATTTGTTGTAACACCGTGCACTGAGGGATATCGCCCAGTATATATCGTGCTTCGATTAGGCATGCAGATTGGATTATTACAATAAAAGTTAGTGAATTTAACGCCCTCTTTAGCGATGCGATCGATATTTGGTGTTTTTAAAACTATCTTGTTGTTATAGCAACTTAAGTGATCAAATCGCTGTTGGTCGGTTATAAAAAATAAAAAGTTTAATCTTTTGTTAATTTCTATCACAAATTTTAATTTTTGATAAACTTGGTAAGAATTAATTAATATATAACTAGAAATCAAAAAAAATCTTTTTATAGTTTAACCTTAAAATTATATTATAAAAAACCTTTAAAAAAAAATGTCGATTAATAAATTACCAAAAAAACAAGTTTCGGGTTACATTGTGGGGATGATTCCATTAACGATTATCCTTGGTGTGTTCCGATTAGGCTATATAAAATTCTTTTATGATTCATTAGGCTTAAATGAGGTTCTTTTTATTATTGGAATGGTAATATTCATGTTTATAAACATGTTAAATGACCCTCTCATTGGTCAATGGCAAGATAATACTGATGTGAAGAAATGGGGTAGCCGAAGAGTGGTATATATAAAATTCTTCAGTCCGTTTTTGGTGATAGTATTTGCTCTCATGTGGTTCCCATGGAGTACAGACGCAGCTACACCTATTGGACAATTTGTAATGTTTTTGCATTTTTTGATAAGCATAAGTATTTTTGATACACTCTCTAATATCGTAACAATGGCTTGGATGGCACTACTTCCCGACATGACGAGTGATCTCGGAGAGCGTACTAGAATCAACTTTCTAGGAGGCATCCTCGCACTATTTGCAAGCTTTGTCGTGATTACCGTTCCTACGATGGTTAATAACCGTCAATTTTTTCAAATATTCAACATCACCGTCGCTGCGATTAGTTATGTATGTTATGTAGTTGTAGTAAAATTTTCAAAAGAACGCCCTGAACATCAACACGACCGAAGCCCTCCTTTATGGACGGCAATAAAACAAACAGTGAAATCTAAATCCTTCATGATGTTTGTTGGATTTAATTTTTTCAAGACACTCATTGCTTCAATACAACTCTCGTATGTTTTTCTATTTTTGATACTAATCGGTCCTGAAAATGTAGGATTATACTTTTTAATCGTAATAATAGTTGGTTGGAGTTCAAGTATTCTTTGCATGAAACTGAGAAAGAAACATGGATTTAAAAAGCTACTACTTCGGTTCACAACTATTCAATTCATAGGGGGATTTATTCTATTCTTCTTGGTTTTAATTCCTTCAATCTCAATTCCCGCAATGTGGATAGGACTTGCATTTTCGGCATTCTTTGGGGGTGCGGGAATATTTGGAGTTATAATGCAGACTCTACCTATTGACGAAGACGAAATCAAATATGGAAGTCGACGAGAAGGGATGTTTTATGGTATTAATGCCTTGTTCACTAAACCAACTGAAAGTATTGGCCCTATCATAGTGACTATTGTACTTGTATTAACAGGATATGTACAAAACTCTCCCGTTCAAACAGATTCGGCGATGTTTGGAATAATATTTGTATTTTATTTCATCGTCAACATATTTGTGGCGTTAAGTTTGATTTTTGTCTACTTCTACCCATTAGAAGGAGAGAAATTAGAACATCTTGAAGAAGAACTCAAAGAACTTCATCAAAAAAAGAGAGAACAACTAAATATTAAAACTAATTTAAAAAACAAGTTTTGAGGGTTTATTCATGATATTTGACTTAATTATTATCGGTGGTGGTCCAGGTGGGGCAACAGCTGCAAAGATTGCCGCAGAAAGTAATGCGAATGTGCTTTTACTTGAAGCTGGGGAAGAAGGTAGATATAAATGTTGTGCGGGAGGAATTCCTGCTAGAAGCAAAGATTTCTCACCAATACCCCACGGAGTCGGTGAACGTGAAGTTACTGGTGGAGTTCTATTTACTCCAAAAAAAGGGCCCATGGAATTCGAAGCTTCTGGAAAAAATAATAAGGGTTATTGCATGTTTCGAACCGACTTCGATAAATATCTATTGGATATTTCCCAAGACGCTGGCGCCCAAGTAATTTATGAATCTCGAGTAAAACGAATTGAGATTGGCAAAAATAAGAACGTTAAGATAGTAGGGACAAAAGAATTTCAAAGCAAATGTGTGATCCTCGCAACCGGATTGGGGGGAGCAAAATTACAAAGAACTCTCGATATCGAGGTTCCGCCAATGATAAGTGGAATACAAGCGGAAATCAGCGTCCCCGAATCTGTCATAGACGACCAATTTGGTAATCGAGTATGGGAATTCTTCGATCGTAGTTTAATTGATCACGGGATTGGGTGGGTATTTCCTAAAAGTCAAACGCTTAGCGTTGGAGTTTTAGGGAAGGGAGTTAAAATGAGTCATTTTAACGCTTTTCTCAAGAGTCCATTCATAAAGGATAAAATCGAAGGAAGAGAGATGAAAGTTTTTGGTGGTCGAAAAGTTTGGGCAGCTCCTATACCCGATCGATTGATCGCAAAACCTTATCGTGAGCGAGTTATGGTAATTGGAGATGCTTGTGGAACCGCGGATCCAATTTTATACGAAGGAATTTATCAAGCGCGATTATCTGGCAAAATTGCGACAGAAGTTTTCTGCCAAGCGCTTGAAAAAGAGGATTTTGGAGAATCTGAACTTGCGAGATACAATGAACTCCTACTAAAACACCTCTACGAAGACGGTTTGAGGTATTCCTATAAAATCCATCACCTTTTGTATCATAGTGGTCTCTTGGAACGAATTCTCGAAGCGATCTATTCAATGGCTCAAGATGATCCAGAAATGATGCAATCAACTATAGCATTATTTACAGGGAGTGAAACTAGGAAACATAGCTGGGAGGTTATGATGTCTCGTAAGTGGAAACTAATAAAACTTTTAGGTATTAAGAATAGTATGAAACTTCTCCCAACTTTGCTTCATGCTCTACGTATTTAACAAGCAAAAGATAGTCGTATTATACCAACAATTCTATTTTAATTTTTTATACATGGGATAGAAAATAGGTGAAATATAAGCTCCAATTGCTTTAGAATAAAATTTTATAGTATCGGAGCGGCGAGAGTTGCCCACCCACATGATTTCACATTTGTTTAAACCATTCTGTTTCATGTCCCATAAGCACCACAAGAATAGTTGGGTTCCAATACTTTTTCCACGCAATGATTCCAAGACGCCCGTTGGGCCAAACGAGCCGGGATAAAATTGACTATGGGTAGAAAAACCAACTATTTCATTCTTAATGTTTTTCGCTATAAAAGTCGTTGGAGGATCGATATTAAATGATAACTGAACTTCTTCAGCCCAAGTACCGCGTGGAAATTGTTTTTTCACGAACCTTAAAGTGTTATTAATATCTTTAGGTTGGACTCGCTCATATTTATATCCGTTTTTTTCCAAGACTGGTTTATTCTTAACTTCAGTTAAAGATGCAGTAAGATTGAATATCGGTCTATGAGATTTAAACCTATGCTTTTTTAGAAAGAAAAACAAACTCGTATGGCGTACATCGACACCAGGTTGCCAATAATTAGGAACGCTCGCACCGTAAAAGATTTTTGATATGTTTTTTTCTTTAGCTCGCTTTAAAATTTCGGTAATGATTTTAGAACCAACACCATGACGGCGATAAGCACTATCAACTACGCAACCTTTAAGAAAACACTGACCTATTTTGACTTTTTTTCTAGTTACCGTAATAAAAGCGGCTATGGGCTGATTCGTCTCTGAATTAAATAAAAAAAGCGATAAGTCTTGCTCAAAACCATCATCTTCTAAAGTACCTCTCTGAAAATAGTCAAAAGGAAGCGAAAAAAAGTCCGAGTTGTTTTCAAATAACTGGTATATACTTTTTATATTTTCTGGAGCTAGGTGTCTATAATCAAATTCAGCAAAATTTTCTTTAATATTCATATAAACACTTTTTTTTATAAATTCTATTAATTTTTATAGAAGCTTCATTAAGTCATTTAATGTTCCGCTATAAGTGGGTTCTGGCGTTTCGGAATTTAATTTAGTATTTATACTATGTACTAAGAAGGTCTGCGAGCCTAACTTTGCGCATACAAGATCTTTATCTTCGTCCCCTACCATAATGCATTCTTTTGCAGAGAGGTTAAGATGTTTAAATATCAATTGATAATACAGTAGATTTGGTTTGCTTGCACATGAATTTTCATAACTAGTTATCAGTTTGTAAGGAAAATCTCCAACTCCGGCCCAATCAAGGCGTTGTTGTATTGATGTTAAGGGGAGCAGAGGGTTGGTTGCAATTACTACTTCGTATCCCATATCAAATGCTGTTTTTACTACTTTATGCGCTTCTGGTTTCTTTTTAGTAAATTTGCGTAATTTTATAAAATCTTCTTTATAGAATTTCGTAAAATATGGATCGACCTCTTCTTTGCTATAACCATTGAGCGGGAAGA